>NZ_BAAIHG010000021.1:0-20745 GCF_054655775.1 Candidatus Termitispirillum reticulitermitis
AAGTGATTGCAGGCAAAGCAACTAAAGTTGCAATGAGATGCCAGATGAACATCAACTATGTGAAGACATGAGCGGGGTACGAGTTGGTGGCAAGCCTTGTAGACTAAATCTGTTATATTATCTTGAACAGCGTTTATTCTATTCTTAATCTCTTGAACCTGCCGTTCAGCAACCTTCTTTTTGCTAACTAACTTTATCTTTAATCCTAGTATATGCAGAGTAGTCAGTGCTCCCTCACGGCGCACTGAGAATAGCCTATCTAATAGACTCATATATTTACCACCCTCATAACAATATGGTTCAGAACTAGATGCAAATCTTCCGTCAGTTGCATATCGTTCACGTCTATATGAACTGAATGTTGCGCCAGTTGTTTGAGCTTGCCACCATTGTAGCCCGATAGCCCTACAGTTAGCCCGTCATTGGAATTAGCGAACTCTATTGCTTTCAAGACATTTTTAGAGTTGCCACTACCTGATATTCCGATTACTAAATCGCCCTTATTAAAGAAGTTTTTTAGCTGTTCTACAAATATATCATCATAGCTGACATCATTAGCATAAGCCATTACCGTAGCAACATTGTCGTTCAGGCAGATAAACTTAAAGCCCTTTTTATCAGCCACACGCGCCCCTTTGTTCAAATCACAGCAGATATGCGATGCGGTCGCCGCACTACCGCCATTACCCATCACAAAGATTTGTCGCCCCTCGTCTCGCGCCCTTGCGAGCAAGGCAACGAAGTTGTTCACGGAACTTACATCAAGTATTTCTATAACACTCGTAAGTCGCCTCAAGTAGTCTTGTATCGCAGCCTTATACATTTTTATACATTCCTTAAACGCTCCCCTGTGCAGACCTGTTGTAATATACAACAGACGTCCCCTTATTGTCAAAAGAAAAATTCAGTTGCTTAGCACCCAGCTGTTCTAATTTAGCGCGAACACCAACCTGTTTGTCGGGCTTTGTGTAGAGCAACAAAAATCCGCCTCCGCCAGCACCCAATAGCTTACCCCCCATCGCCCCAGCTTTGAGTGCCACATTATAGCAGTCATCTATATAGCCAGTTGATATGCTGGACGCAAGCTCTTTTTTATATAACCAGTTCTTGTGTAGTATTTCCCCCATGGCATCTATATTATCGTGCAATAGCTCTAGTCGTAGTTGTTTTGCTAGTCCTACCATCTTGTGCAGGTTCTCTTCCTTAGCTTTATCGCTGGCGACATTCTTTGCTTGTTCGCTCAGGATAGTGCCCGCATCCCGTGCTTTGCCAGTATAGAATAACATCAAGTTTTGTTCTAGTGCGCGATACGTATCAATGTTAAGGAACACCCGTTCCACGTTAACGTTGCCGTTCGGTTCAAACTCTATAAAATTCAACCCGCCACAAGCACAAGCATACTGGTCTTGCTTGCCAATCGGTTCTTTCAATATATCTATTTCTATATTGCAAGCCTGTTGCGCTATCTCTTCTTTATCAATATATTTGCCCGTATAGGCATTACATAGATGAAGTAGCCCGCAGGTGAACGCTGATGACGATGCCAAGCCTGTGCCTGCTGGTATATCAGCAGTGGAGTTGAAATCTACTCCTTTAATACCATATTGTCTAAATATTTCCCTAATAATACGGTGCTCTATCTTATCAACGTCCATTACCTGCTCCGTTTTAGAATATTTTATCAGATAGCCGTCGTCAAAGAAATACGGGTGCATAGACAGATAGATGTGCTTGTTAATGGTTACGCTTAGCACGCAACCGCCGAAGCGTTCATAATAGCTAGCGATATCGCTACCGCCCCCTGCAAAGCTTACCCTAAACGGTGTTTTGGTTATTATCACCCGCAACCTCCAATATATAGTGAACCGCATTTAGTATATCTATTTTTTCATTATCTACAAGTATGCATTGACAGCCTGCCGTTCTGCCCGCCTGAATGTCGGCATCCCTATCGCCAATGAGCCATGAGTTGTGCAAGTCTATATTATAATCGCGCTGTGCCGCAAATAACATCCCCGCTTTAGGTTTGCGGCATTCACAATCAATTTTTAGTTCTGCCACCTCTCCCGAAAAACCGCGCTCTGGATGGTGCGGACAGTAGTAAATTGCATCAATATATGCCCTCTCAACGCCTAGTAACGTTTCCATCTTTTTGTGTATACGAGCTAGCTCTTCAAAGGTTAAAAAGCCTTTTGCAAGGAACGGTTGGTTAGTGACAACTATGCACAGATAGCCGCTATTGTTGATTAGTGCTATAGCTTTCGCCGCATTAGGCAGTAGCTCAAAATTATTATAAGATATATCAGTATCTAAATCTTTATTGATTACTCCGTCTCTGTCTAAAAATACTGCTGAACGCTTATTTTGTCTGTTAAGCCTAGCTACATGCCCGCTTGCAATGGCATTAGTCGCTTTCTCTAGCCGCTCTTTTGTTCCCATATCCATAACATATTCCGCCGTGCGGTATGCCCTCAACTGCTTATTTGCTGCTAGCAGTGCAGGGAATATGTCTTTGCCGAAATCTGATAAGGTATCATCGGCTATAAAGCCAAGTATTTTAGGGGACAATATATAAACTGCCGCATTAACTAGGTTGTTATAAACACCACCCGCAGGACGCGTTTTAGGTATTAAACCCGTCACGTAACTGTCTTTATCAACATCTAGCAAATCGCTATCGTAGGGGTGGCTGTTTGGGTGGACTAGCAATGTTCCATAGCTAGCCACATCCTGTCTATCAAAGTCTATAAACACATCTATGTCAAAATCCATTACAATATCACCATAAAACACTAAAAACCGCTCTTTTAGTTCGTCTTTTATCAGCCGCAGCCCGCCCGCAGTGCCTAGTGGTGTTTCCTCAATGATATGTTTTATATTGACGCCCCATTTAGAGCCGTCTCCGAAATAATCTACGATTACATTAGATAGATAGCCTGATAGTATGAATATATCTCTTATATTGTAGCGGCGAGCAAGTTCAATCTGCCATTCCAAGAGTGGTTTGCCTGCTACCTCTGCCATAGGTTTAGGCACATCAGTAAGCCCTAGACGCGTCCCCTTGCCACCGGCTAATATAACTAACTGCACCTAGTTTAGCCCCGCTTTATGCGCCCGCGCAGTATGTTTGCATAGTTCTTAAACTCATTGTCCCGCTGAGTTCTGCCATAGTTGCTGGTATGTATGCGCCTATTAGTAGCTACAATAGGCAATTTTTTATGCTTAACACCACTGTCTTGTGCCTTTAAGAGCCACGCTACACCGCCAGCTGCAGAGAAGTTAACATCAAACTTGCCTAGTGTATCAAACAGCCCACGCCTTATCATGACCGCCCCTGTGAGGAGTCCATAATATGGTTCCGCCTTTATAGCTACATCGCCTAGCTCGTCTTTTGTAAGCTCAGGCGAAAAAAAATCTTTCACCATACACGACACCATTTGCAGAGCAGTATCATTAGTCAGTTCACTCAGCATTGTAGCAATCGCCCCATCATTTACCACATCATCGCCGTCTAAAAACATTATATACTCGCCAGTCGCGCGCTCTAGCCCGATATTCCTAGCCTCTACGTCGTTTGCGGGCGTTTCAATAACAACTGCCCCTAGTTCTTTAGCTATAGTAGCCGTGCCATCTGTAGAACTATCCACAACGACAACCTCAAAACTCAAATCTTGCTCCAAAAGGCAAGTGAGTGCCTCTTTAATATATTTTGACGCGTTCTTTGTGGGTATTATTACAGATATTAAAGGGGTATCTTTCTTGCCCATTACGCGCCTCTGATAAGGGCATCTATGGCATAACTCACCGCCTCAGTTGATGACAATTTAGCACGCCAACCAAGCGCATTGAGCTTATCAAGTTTATAGGCAAACTTAGGCACATCCCCTACCCAGCCACGCGCACCACTGCCATAACGGATAGTAGCAGAAAGCCCCAGTTTAGCAACGAGCATCTCGGCAATCTCCGATACGGACGTTTCCCCTACACCGCCAATATTAAATAAATTAATTTGAGCGTCAGAGTGTTTATATATGTATAACATAGCTTCTACGAGTTCTTGAACGTATAGATAAGGCTTGCGTTGTGTGCCGTCCCCCAGCACCTCAAGTTCAGAGGGGTTCTTGCGCAATTTATTTATAAAATCGTATAGAACGCCATGTGTCGCCCGCCCCCCGCATACATTGGGAAACCGCGCAAACCACGCCTGAAAACCATAGTTTTCAACGAAACTTGATATAAATGCCTCCGATGCTAGCTTCGCCGCCCCGTAGTGAGAGGCGGGCAATAGCGGTGCATAGTCTTCACCCAGCGGCATACCGCCTGCATCGCCATACACCGCTGACGAAGAGGCAAACACTATGCGTTTAACATTGTGTATCCGCATTGCGTTCAGCACCTCATAGGTAGTTAAAAATGTATTATCTTTATCAATAGCAGGGTTTGCGGTGGAACTAGCAACATCAGAATTAGCGGCTAGATGAAAAACCACATCAAAACTATGTTTATAAAAAACATCTGATAGTAACGTCTTGTCTAGTATATCCCCAACCACCAGTTCACATTTGCCTGATTTAAGCGCAGATGACAGGTTCGCCTCACGCCCAAGCGAGAGATTATCAACTACAACTACGCGACCGGCCGTTTTGACAAGTTCATCCGCAAGGTAGCTACCTATAAAGCCCGCCCCGCCAGTGATTAAAATATTATTTTGCATTCTTTGCCACAATTCCTTTGCGCAGGTTGCCCATCACCGCCAAATAGCTTTCTCTTAACGAATAATCGCCCGCAAGCGTCATCATCCCCTTGCGAATACGCCTATGGTAATAAACATTATCTATCAAATGGTTAAGCTCTACACCCGACACCTTCATACGCGAGGTCATATCAATATCTTCAGCAAGCCCCTGCCTGCCGATAAACACGCCCATCTTATCAAGAGTTGCCCTTTTAGTCAAAGAGGTGTTTAGATAATACCTATTGCTCTTTTCAAAACTAATTTCCCGCTGAACACCAGCTAAACTGCTCATAGACTCGTCCTCTAAAAAGTTTTTATACCTTGTAAATACGATTTCGCAATCGGGACGTTCTCTCATATATTCCAGCTGGGCGCACAGCTTGCCCGCCTCATAGTAGTCATCACCATCAAGCCAAGCCATTAAGCTGCCGCTAGCTTTCTCAACACACAAGTTGCGCGCGGCGAACAAACCCTGTTTCTCTTGAAAAAAATATTTAAGCTTCTTGTTATTGTAGCCCTCAACAATAGCTTTCGTCCCATCAGTTGAGCTGTCCGCTACAACAATTTCTATATTCTCATACCCTTGCGATAAGATACTATCTATCGCCTGCCTGATGTAGGCGGCATTATTGTATGTAGGGATGCCAACTGATATTAACGGTTCACTATTCATAATTTATTGTTCATCACCTTGCAATATCCACTCGTTTATATCACGCGCACCCATCTTGAATGCGCCTAAACTGCGTTGTTTGGTTGTAGCACAATATCGGCAAAATGGCACTGGTCTAGCAAAAAAGTTTAATATCTCGCTAAGACTGCCAACCTTGTATATATCTAAATAGTCAAGTTCAGTGATAGATAAAGATTTATTAAAATATTTATTGAAGTGACGTATATTTGCGGCTGGTGAACACGGGTACAACTTGCCATGCTGCAAGAGCGGACAGATACCATTCGCCATCTTGCACCTTAAAAAACTTGCTGGCGCAGGTTGTCCACCCGATATATCTATAGGATAATAATGCGACTCCTTCTTGCTCTTATCCGTCTGCTCAAAATATTTCAGCTGCACGCCAAACCTATTCGCATACGCCTCTATCTTTCCCCAATCTATTGTAGGATACTTAGTAGGCGATAATATTATTCTATTCTGTTTAATAGCATCCCAAAAATTGTTATCCTGTTTCATTAGCAGTGCGCCGTTCGTCACTAGCAATATGTCGCTATCGGGAAACAATCTGCGCGATACCTCAAAAAATGGCGTTATATTAGGGTGCAGTAGTGGCTCACCACCCATAAGACGCATCTCGCCTATGTAGCCACCATTTAACTCCGCAAGACGTGTTAAATCACGCTCAAACTCGGCTATATCAGCAAAAGACTCCTCCGCGAGAGGCGAATAGTGGGAACAGCCACTACAGCTGAAGTTGCAATGGTCGGCAAGATGCAGTTCAAGTGCGCGCATATAGCCCATCGGGGTGGTTTTTTCAACAAACATCTCAAGCTGCGCCAGCTTTGAGCTAGCCATAGACTGCTGCACGCGCTGCAACTGCAACGCCTGCTGAACGCCAGATAAGCGCCCCTTAACATCTTGCAACTCTTTTAATATTTCGTTATCTATATCAGACATTACTTCAATGCAACTCCTTTATCTCTGCAAATGTATCTCTAACCTATTCGTTAACCTATACTCCTTGTATAACCCTCAAAACAAATCCCTATCCGCCATATCCCCTGATTTAACAGCTTAACTTCTATATTCACTAACGTTCCATCTTCTAGCTTTCCACTAACATTCGTTATGCCTATTTAGACGCTCCATACTACCTGCCTGTCACGCTTTTCAGTTTATCATAGGTGGTCTTTTGAGTCAATGCTTCTATCTGTTTTTTCTGTGCTGGCTTTTCGGCACACTTAAGCTTAAAGTCCTCATAAAATGGCGTTTTCTGCGCATAACTCCACCACAAGTCAGCCAAAAACACACGCTCATTATGCCATGGCTTAAAGCTGGTGTTATAGTGGACTATAAACGGCTCCCTTTCATAGGTATCAGGTGTCATAATGGTAGCATTCCACCTGTTGTCTAGCAAGAGTAAATCGTCAGACAACACAGCATTCAAGATGTCTTGGTCTTGCCAGAGCGGATTTTTTAGCTCTGATAATTTACGCACTATCTTTTTAGTAATATCGCCAGCACGCCATTTAGCTAAATCAAGGAGCAGAACCCCTGAATTAAAGTAATTTTCAGCACTTTTTAGCCCAAGCGACTTTGCCAAATACGCACGAGGCATCATGCTCCCGTCTTGCAACCAGTGAACATAAGCCAAATAATCACGCACTGCACCCACTGTGCAACCACTTAGCGATGTTCTAAAGAGCATTGCCACATCAGCACGAGCGATAATATCACAGTCTAAATATAAAACTTTATCATACTCAGAAAGCACATCGGCAATGAATAGCCTAAAACAGGCTGATGGCGTAATATAAGAACCAGCATAGAACAGAGACGCCATTTCGTTAGCTATAGTGCCGCTCATATCTACAGTATCAATTGTTATATTGCTGTGCGTCTTTGTTAGGCTATATATTTTATCAAGCAAGGAAATAGTCAACTCATCAATCGGTTTGTTGGACATTAAAATATAAATCTTATAATTATTTTCAGGCGAAAAGTGGGCAACCAACGAATAAATAGCAACCCCAGTATATGGCAGATAATCAGCGGCATCTCCGTTGAGAACCAGAACCACATCGTTATTTTGCATATTTTTTCCTAACCCCCTCTTTAAGGAACATCGCCGCCACCTTGCCACGCCCTAGCAGAGCCGTTTGCCTTGCACCATCATAGTCGCCGCGCCTTATAGTAAGCAAGATAGACTCGTTCATCAAAACATTCTCATCCAACAAGGCAAGCACATCACTATGGATACGCTTAAAATAATCTAACCATTCAGTCTCTTTCGCCCAATCAACGATAAATAAGTTGAGATGATACAAGGCAAATCTAACCTCCGCCAGTAAATTATGCTTAATAATGAATCTGATGAGCGTAGAAAACATTAGTATATGGTCATCAGCATACCTAGTGAGCCATTGTTTGCCAGCAGAGCCGTTTATAGACGTCGTTCTCAATAGATGATTATATAACGGCTTGTTCAGCCAATATGCTGTTTTAGCGAGCAACAAATATTCCCACATAATAACCCCATCTTCGCTACAACGGGCAGTATCGGGTGCTAATATATTATATTTACTAAACACTTCACGTTTCAGTATCTTATTTACTAGATTGCACGGCATATTAGCTTTAAGATTATCATTAAGTTCACATTTGCCACTGTGATATAACTTCCAACAACTAGCATCATCAAACCTAGTTGTGCCGTTAGACATATCAATTGGACGGATAACACATGTCACTAAATCCACGTCTTCCCGCTCTATGGCACTAAACATCTCTTCACACATGGTCGGCTCATACCAGTCGTCGGGGTCGCACCACATAATATACTTGCCCCTAGCATTCTTTAGCCCCACATTGCGCGTATAGCCTACACCTTGATTCTCATGAGTAAATACCTTTATGCGCTCGTCCTTATTCGCATACTCACGCAAGATGGCTAGTGAATTATCTGTAGAGCCGTCATTCACGCACAGGACTTCTATGTCAGTGAAAGTCTGGGCTAGCAATGAATCTAGGCATTTGCGCAGATACGGCTCCACGTTATACACGGGAACGATGATGGATATAGGTAACACGCTACACTACTATAGAATCACTCCGAAGTTCCTTAACTTCGGCAAGTAAAAGCCCTGTAATGTCAGCAACCCTTTCTGGCGAAAATCCTTTAATTAAAAGATTTTTGGCAATCTTTAACTCGCCTTCACGTATGCCTTCCGCCTTGCCCTGTTGCATGCCTTGTTGCATGCCTTGTTGCATACCCTGTTGCATACCTTGTTGCATACCCTGTTGCATGCCTTGTTGCATACCTTGTTGCATGCCTTGTTGCATGCCTTGTTGCATGCCCTGTTGCATACCTTCTTCTTTGGCTCTCTCCGCCATACGTAGTCCATAGTTCCTTGCGCTGTTCATATCCCGCTCTGCTTTCTCATAGCCCATATAAGCACGATATAGTGCAGGGTCGTCATGCACTGACCTTAACTTCTCATTGATTTCTGCTAATGCGCTGTTCATACCAAATACCCTCCTCAATAGCTCCTCATTACTCTGCTCATTCAAATACACCAGCCATTGATACAACTCGTCACTCGCTACATCTAACCCTTTCGCTAACTGTTGCCTAAACCTAACCATATCTAAAAAATGCACCCCAATCAAATCAGACAACATAAAGTCTTTCTCTGTGTCCTCATACAAGTGGAAACTAGGGTGTATCTTATCTAAATCAAGGCACTTAAAGTTCACTATGTTTATCGTTATAACAGGACGCAGTTTTGTATAGTCGTCCCCGCTCTCTATACCTAGTATAAACTGTCTGCATAAATAAAACAAGGTTCTTTCTACCATATTGTGTTCGTTGACTAACTGCACCTCTATATCAACCTTTGTCTTGTCCTCAAGCTGTGCTAACACGTCAAGCCTAGATAACTTCCCGTGTATTGTTAGTGCAGATAGTTCCCTGTTGTCTAGTATTTCAAGTGAGACTATAGGCTTTTTCCTAGTATCCTTTAACACCGCATTAAGGAAAGCCATAAGCAAAGGCTCACTCTGCCCACGCTCCCCTAACGTTTTCTTAAACGCAAAATCATTCAACGGATTTAACCGCTCTGCAACGTTCCTGCTACCCATACGAGGATTATAACAAATATAGCTAGACTTGACAAGCGGGAAATACGGGGATAGGACAGCCCTTTTATTTTACTAGTTTTTAGTCCAGTTTTTTGATAGTATTCATACAGTTTTTTCAATTTACTTCCCATGTGTAGCCTTTACCTTGTTCTTTATGCGCTCTGATAATATGCGCCTATCTCTGATAAACTGCGCCCATAGGTCTGCAAGTTGCTTAGCTTGCTCAAACTGGCAGCTCTTTATTGCAAACAAAATACCATTCTCATCAAGCAACCCTGTATCCATTACATCAAGTATATCCGCCTTTATGAGCTTAAAAAAATCCATATATCTGCTGTGGGCACCCTGTTGATAGGCATAATCCTTTAACGATGCCAAAATAAAGCTATCCCTATTCAAAAGATTATATTTTTGGGAAAATTGAACAGCCGTCTTATACGCCAGCAATGTATTATAAAAATATTTTTCAAGCATATCATCAGAGGCATTGCCTGTAATGGAATCCGTCCGCACTAAACAATTATACAGCACCCTATCAAGCCCATAATATGAGCTAGCAACCATTAAATATTGCCACACCATAGCAGTGTCTTCAGCACCAACACTCCCAACAGGTGCTAATATGCTATATCGCTCTAGCAACTCTCGCTTAAAAATTTTATTTACCAAGCTAGCATTTATATTCTTTCTCGTAGTTTCGTCTAACACGTGCAGTCCTTGCAATTTCAGTCTAAGGTAACTGCTCTTTTCGCCATAAAAATCACTGCTGCCTGTGCTGTTCAACATATTCACATCACACGTCACTAAATCCACACCCTCGCGCTCAATAGCACTAAACATCTCCTCACACATAGTCGGCTCATACCAGTCGTCGGGGTCGCACCACATAATATACTCGCCCCTAGCATTCTTCAGCCCCACATTGCGCGTATAGCCTACACCTTGATTCTCATGAGTAAATACTCTTATGCGCTCGTCCTTGCTGGCATACTCTTGCAAGATAGCTAACGAATTATCCGTAGAACCATCATTCACACACAGGACTTCTATACCAGTAAAAGTCTGAACTAGCAATGAATCTAGGCATTTGCGCAGGTATAACTCAACGTTGTAGGTGGGGATTATGATTGAAATAGCAGGGTTATTTGCCATAATTAGACCGAATCTTGCTGTGAACAAATGATGCCAAAACCTGTCTGTTTTTGCTGAATTGCATCCACAAATCCCCAATTTGTTTAGCCTGTCCAAACTGGGAATGTTTTATAGCAAATAAAATACCCCTATCATCAAGCAAACTTTCATCTACACCATTTAGCACATCTTTTCTAAGGCGTTCAAAGAAATCGCAATATTTATAATCTGCACTCAGTTGGCAAGCATAATTTCTTAGAAATTCCAACACAAAGCCGACTTTATCCAACAATTTATATTCTTGAGCAAATTGAACGACTGCCCTATACGCCAATAGCGTATTATCAAAGTATTTTCCGATTGTATCGTCTGATGCTTTCCCCGTAATGGAATCCGTCCGCACTAAACAATTATATAACACTTTATCAAGTCCGTAATACAAACTAGAAACCAGCAAATATTCCCACACTATCGCCGTATCTTCCGCACCAACACTCCCAACAGGTGCTAATATGCTATATCGCTCTAATAGCTCCCGCTTAAAAATCTTGTTCCAAAGAACGCCCGAAATATTCTTTTTTATGTCATTAGTTAATATGCACTTCCCAAGCTGTTTGGTTGATACATGTTTGCTCATCTTTTCATACCTAGCAGAATCATTAGCTTCATTTATTACATTTGTTCCGCACTCTACTAAATCCACACCCTCGCGCTCAATAGCACTAAACATCTCTTCACACATAGTCGGCTCATACCAGTCGTCGGGGTCGCACCACATAATATACTTGCCCCTAGCATTCTTCAGCCCCACATTGCGCGTATAGCCTACACCTTGATTAGCGTGATTAAATACTCTTATACGCTCGTCCTTGCTGGCATACTCTTGCAAGATGGCTAGTGAATTATCTGTAGAGCCGTCATTCACGCACAGGACTTCTATGTTAGTGAAAGTCTGGGCTAGCAATGAATCTAGGCATTTGCGCAGATACGGCTCCACGTTATACACGGGAACGATAATGGATATAGATAACACGCTACACTACTATAGAATCACTCCGAAGTTCCTTGACTTCGGCAAGTAAAAGCCCTGTAATGTCAGCAACTTTTTCTGGCGAAAATCCTTTAACTAAAAGATTTTTGGCAATCTTTAACTCGCCTTCACGTATGCCTTCCAGTTTGCCCTGTTGCATACCCTGTTGCATACCTTGTTGCATGCCTTCTTCTTTGGCTCTCTCCGCCATACGTAGTCCATAGTTTCTTGCACTATTCATATCCCGCTCTGCTTTCTCATAGCCCATATAAGCACGATATAGCGCAGGGTCGTCATGCACTGACCTTAACTTCTCATTGATTTCCGCTAATACACTGTTCATACCAAATACCCTCCTCAATAGCTCCTCGTTACTACGAAGATTATAACAAATATAGCTAGACTTGACAAGCGGGAAATACGGGGATTAGTAGATTTTTAACCTAATATTAGGACAGCCCTTTTATTTTACTAATTTTTAGTCCAGTTTTTTGATAGTATTCATATAGTTTTTTCAATTTACTTCCCATGTGTCGCCTTTACCTTGCCTAACATATGCCGCTGTAAACGCCCCTTGTTTTCTCTAAATTGCACCCACTGAAGCCCTAACTGATGTGCTCTCTTAAACTTTAGCTGTTTTATGCTTAGCAATATCTCTCTATCATCTAACAGGTCATCAGCGAGCTGGCACAATACCTCTGCCCTATAGGTCTCAAAATATTCCGAATATTTATCGTGAACGGCTAACTCAGATGCATAATAGCTCAAACCGCCTAATATAAAATTATCTCTACCTAAAAGGTTATGTTTAATAGCAAACTCCACAGCACACCGATATGCCGAAACTGTTTTGCGGAAATACAAGGCAAGATAGTCGCTTTGAGCAAGACCAGTCGCAGAAACACCGCGCAAAAGGTAGTTATACAGCACCCTGTCTAGTCCATAATAACTTCCCGCCACTAACAGGTATTGCATCACCATAGCGGTATCCTCCGCACCTATACTGTCATCGGGTGCTAATATACTATACTCTTCTAATAACTCCCGCTTGAAAATCTTGTTCCAAAGAACGCCCGAAATATTCTTTTTTATGTCATTAGTTAATATGCACCTCCCGAGCTGTTTAGTTGATACATATTTGCTCATCTTTTCATACCTAGCAGAATCGTTAGCTTCATTTATTACATTTGTTCCGCACTCTACTAAATCCACACCCTCTCGCTCTATAGCACTAAACATCTCCTCACACATAGTCGGCTCATACCAGTCGTCGGGGTCGCACCACATAACATACTTGCCCCTGGCATTCCTTAGCCCCACATTGCGCGTATAGCCTATATTACGCTCAGCTTGGGTAAAGAGCTTGAAATTGGCATCTCTGCCGGCGTATTCCTGCAAGATAGCTAGCGAATTATCTGTAGAGCCATCGTCTATGCAGAGCACCTCTATATCTGTGAACGTTTGGGCAACTAACGAGTCCAAACTTTTATGTAAATACCCAGCAGCATTGTGAATTGGAACAATTACAGATATACTAGGCTTTTTTGCCATCTTTTAAGATAGGTTGCCAGCCAAGCTCCTCCTCTACATCGTGTATAGGATCTGCAAGCAATAGCTCCTGCGCATCGGCATATTCCGACAAGTCCAACACAAAGTTGTCAGATTTGGCAACATCCGCACTGATAGTGAAATCGCCACCATTAGTGTCACCCTTTATTATAATCTCTTTTGCCAGAAGTTCGTCTATAAACTTCTGCAACCTAGCGTCCACATCTGCAGGCGCACCATCTAGCCCCTTTAATGCATCAAGCACTTTATCCGTAGCAACCCCATTGGAGATTTGCTCAAACACCGCTGTGCCCAGCTGATTCATACCGTAATAAATGCCCGTTTGCGCGTTGATAACGACAGCAAAACCGTCCGATATGTCGCCAAACATCTTTGAAGTATTAAGTATATACACTACACACCCTCCATAAAACTTTTCAAAGCCTTCACATTCGCAATCAAGTTATTAGACAAATTTATTTGATAAAAGTCAAGCCCTTTCAACAATTCTATCATCAACTTGGTCATACTCTGCAAATGCTTCTTATCTTGCATTTGCGCAAGTATTGAATGAATGAAGTGCGTCATAGCCTTGTTGGAATCCGTTCGTTCTATGCTAGGCTCTACAACATTCGCTATGTTCGGATATATTGCAACCTTGATAGGTAGCTTAGGGACAAAAGCACTATGATGTGCCGATAAATTGAACACGTCTTTCGTCTTATTCCAGTTATCAAACAGGAACTCTGTTCTTAGTCCCTTTAGCCGTTCCAACATCTCCTTAGTAAGGGTAGCGCAAGAATATATGGGATAAGCACAAAGATTCTTATGCTCGCCATCCCTCGCAAGCACAATATAATCGTCTGACACGTATTGAAAGCCATCTATAAGGGCAGATAGTGCCAGTGTTGACTTGCCGTGCCCTCCTCTAGCACACAATAACGCCCCCTTGCCATTCACGCCAATTGCTGCCGCATGTGCAAGCAAAGCGTTTTGCCTCCTATCTCTAACTATTTCATAAAGCTGGCGGACAAGTATATGTCCCATTTTGGCAATCGCCTTACTGGATATTGGTTCATCAGATAGGCACTGATAGGTGTAGTAGTATGTATTGGTATTTTCATCAAAAGCCTTTATATACTCTGGCTGGGCAAGCTCTATTGCCTGTTTGCCCTCTTTATATATAATTATATGGCTGTTATTGTTAAAATCTACTATTTGAGCGGTGTTCTGCTCCTTCCAGAGCTTTAGCGTAGCGTCATAATGACCTATAGGCTCACGCAGACAATATGCAAGTTCACTCTCTATAGCATTTGTAAGCCCGCCAATATAATTTTCTAGCCTTACTATCATAATGCCTAAATCTAAATGCCTAACCTGCGGAGCGGGCAAATCGGACGTGACGCGACAACGCTCATCAAACACGGTAAAGTAACGTGCTATGGCATCGGCTGGTAGTCCCGTTAAGACTAGCGCATCGTCAATAGGGTTGAAAAAGAGTGCCACTAACTATATCATCCATATATTTATTTCTTAAAAATACGTTATTTCGCACAGATTTCAAGTATTTATATCGCCAAATTAGCTTGCAGTCAGCTATAAACTTTGATGGACGTCTCGGCTTAAAGAATTTAATCGCCCTATAATCAGGCTTTATAGACTGAATAAGGCAGGTCATAACATCTAACTTCATAGAGTAATCGCTTGCCTCATCGGTTTTAATGCTAGCGATAAGCCCTGCAGGTAGCACATTGGGGATAGTAGCGTTAAATATCTCAAGCATTACTTTAATTTGCTGGTGAAAACGTAGTTCATAGGCAATAGCCAACACTTTTTGCCAATCAAAATCTTTATTGTCCCTTACAATGCCCGCAATATCCCAAAGCCACATCCATCTAGCCTTCTCTTGTGAGCGGATAGCGTCATAGCTATTAGCAAGGCATACAAAAACATTATCTTCATCTGTAGGTAGCAAACACTCAACACCAAATGCCGTGGTAGCATGCGCCCGTTCAAACATCTCTCTGTCTATCTCATGAACGATAGATGCGTCTTGCAACACCGACTTAAACTTTCCTTCTTTAACTATAGTTCTGTGTATATCCACATTATACTGCCCCAGATACATATCAGCCGCATGTGCCAACAAGAATTTATGCACTTGCTTAAAATTCAGCCCCCTTGTAACATTTACGGCATCCCAGTAACGTTCATAAGGCACCACAAAATCAACATCGCCCATAACACGCGGCAGAGCAGGCATTACACGGCGCATAAGCGCACCTTTAATAAGCATAACGGGAATATCAGCTTTATTAAGTGCCCTGCCAACCACGCTAAACCCAGTCAACTGAGTGGCATTCTTATATTGAAAATAGCGCAACACACCCTGCAGGCGAGGCTTAAGCTTCACAGGGAGAGGGGCTGACGGCTGCATCTTCATAAAACGCGCCAGCATAAGATTATACTCTAGCATGGAGTGTTCAATGTCGTAGCCGTCTAACAGTTGCATCATCTCGTCAGTTGTGATAGTGTCAGCATACGTCAAGCGCGCAAGCAAACGCCATTTGTAATCAATATCTAGTTTTTTGTTAAAAAATACGGCATAATCAGCCATGCACGGGTACCACTACGCCCCTATGCCCATAACATACGGGGGAGGGGGGGGGGGCAATATGTTCCTGCACTATATTCACTAACATCATGTCTTAAACGTTATAGTCTCTACGAAAATTAGTCAACATCTTTTTTTAGCCATCTACTCTAGCAAAAAACTAGGGACTATACTTGTTTTATTACACGACAGTGCCATCCTGTAGTTTCTTAACTTCGGCAAGGGAAAGCCCCACGAGGTCGGCAACATCCTCTACAGGATAGCCTTTAGTCAAGAGATTTCTGGCAACGTCCAGTTTGCCTCTCAGTTCGCCTTTCAGCTCCCCTCTTTGCAAGCCTTGTTCTAAGCCTTGCTCTAAGCCTCGTTCTAAGCCTTCTTCATACCTAGCCATTTCAGCGTCTTCTTGTGTTAATTCCATAGTTAGCATATTGAATACCTCCACTGAGTGTTTATGTAAAAAATCTCTTAATATCCCTCGTTCTATACATATCTTTATCGCCCGCTCCATAGCACTAGATAAAGCTACTTTGTCCCTGCTATTTACCCCTCTTGTCTCCTGCCTAACTACCTCTACAAACTCCGCATAGTCCCCAAGCGTTCCGCTCGCTTTCAATACCTTGCTGTTATGCCCTTTATTAACATTCAGCACACGAACTTCTAACT
Source organism: Candidatus Termitispirillum reticulitermitis (assembly GCF_054655775.1). Lineage (NCBI taxonomy): Bacteria > Pseudomonadati > Deferribacterota > Deferribacteres > Deferribacterales > Termitispirillaceae (SeqCode) > Termitispirillum (SeqCode) > Candidatus Termitispirillum reticulitermitis. The sequence goes on from NZ_BAAIHG010000021.1 coordinate 16,538, forward strand.
CTAAAAAGTTGTGTGTATCGGTTCTTGTATCGTCCTCTGCAAACAGAGCAGATAACTTTACATAGTAGTCATCTGCTTTCAATGATTCCACACCATTATATAATACTATAAACTCTGGACGAGGTAAAGTCAACCTCTTGCTCTTGTATATAGATTTACTATCAATCATACCCTCATACATACGCACTATATATCCTAAAAAACGTAGTAGCATATTGTTATTTATGGTTGATTGATGTTCTAGTAAAATTACTAGCTTGTCTCCCATAGTAAAGGATATATCGTTTCGCCTACCCTTAAACAAGACGTTCTCTAGTGTATTTATTACAATACCATCTGATACTTCATAGCTGGCACCAGCAATGGCATTGTATAGCTCAACGAGCTTCTCTTTTTCAGAGAATAGTTTTGTAAAAACGCTATCTTTGTATTCCCTGTTGGTTTTGCCACTTGACATAACTTGATAATATGATGAAAAAAGCTAGTCGTCAAGAGCTTTTATGGCAATGTAATTGCACAAGTTAAAATGCCCCTCATAGATTTTTTATTGGGGGTAGCTGAAGCACATGCAGAGACAGGGGGAAGAGTGACAAGCAGTTGTCAAATATGTCTTCTCATCTTTTTGTAAGACTTAAATTCATAGTATATAACCAGTGCAACTACGATTACAGACGCTATATCGCCTACAGGTTGAGAAAACCATATACCATCCAGCCCTAAAAATAGTGGCAATATAAATAGACAAGGTATCAGCACCACAATCTGACGCAACAGACTGAGTAGCATTGCTAGCCTTGCCTTGCCTATAGATAATATATAGGTTGAGCCTGTCACAGAAAAGGCTATTAGCGGTATGGTAAAGGTATTCTTCCTAATACCGTCTATCGTAATACGCAATAGTTCGGGGTCTTTATTAAAAAGCCCTACTATCTGTTCTGAGAAAACTTCCGTGCAAACCATTCCGACAGTTAGCAGAGCAGTGCCCGCAATTGCGGCAAGGATAAATACCCGCCTTGCCCGTGCTAAATGGCGCGCACCATAATTATAGCCTACAATAGGCTGCATTCCCTGCGTGATACCGATAGCAGGCATAAAAAATAGCATTAAAATAGTCATAATAGTCGTCATAGCACCTATTGCAAGGTCGCCGCCATATTTGAGGAGCAAATTATTTATAGTAATCTGCGACAGGGACATTGCCCCCTGTATAACAAACGGAGTCATACCTATAGAGACTATCATCTTCACAAGTTTTTTATCCAGCTTTAGGAACGAATACTCAAACTTTAGGTTGGACTTGCCGTTCAAATAATATTCAAGGCATAGCGCAAGCGTTACAAACTCTGTGAGAGCCACCCCTAGTCCCGCACCCGCAACCCCCATTTCTAGCTTTATAATAAGCAGATAATCAAGTACCACATTGACTACAGCACCGATAATCATTATCACCCCCGCTCGTCTAGGGCTACCATCTGCACGCATAGTGAACGTCAGCGTAAGCGAGAGTATCCACGGAGCAAAACCTAACGAGAACATGTCCATAAACTTCTTGGCATAAGCAAATGAGTTAGTGCTAGCACCAAAAAGGCGCAATAAAAAATCGCCAAATATAAAATATAGTAGCGTAAGTGCCACCCCAGCTATGACAGATAAAGACGTCGCGTTACCTACTAGTCGTTGCGCCATTTCAGTCTTGCCCTCGCCTAGCCGCAGGCTCATATTGGTAGCTGTCCCAGCCGCAAGCAACATTGAAAAAGCCATAAGCATAGTCATAACGGGCACACTCACGCCTATACCCGATATGGCAAGCGCGCTATCAGGAATATTTGCTATGAATAGCCTGTTAATGGATATATACAGAGCATTGACAGTCATTCCTATAATGGCTGGCATAGAATACTTGAGCAACAACTTGCCTACAGGCTCAGTCGCTAGCTCATTGTTATTATTGTTATTATTCATCATCTACTATTCATTACTCAATCACTTCATTAATTCGGGCAATGTGCGCTCATAGATGGTATTCATCTTTTTAATTGGCGTTGAAAGCAGTGCCACTTTATCGTTACACGTTATATCTATCATATCCCCACCTGTTGTTCCTATGTCAAGGTGTTTCAACGTGCCTAAAAGTTCTTTAACTTGTGCGTATTTGTCGTCTGCTACTTCTAATAACATTAAAGCCCCCTCGCCGAATAGGAGCGCATCAGCCCGCGCAACGGCGGGCAGGTTCACGCTACAGCCGATATTATTTTTGCGACACATCTCAAACAACGCCACAGCAAGCCCGCCCTCAGATACATCATGAGCTGATAACAATAATTTTTCACTAGTCGCCTTGACCATAAAGTCTATAAGTGCATTATGGAAATCTAAATCTGCCACAGGTGGCACACCTATAGCCTTATTAAATAACACGTCTAAATAATGGCTTGCGGCGATTGTCTTTGGCAACTCCCCAAGTAGCAATATATGGCTGCCCTCGCGCTTAAAATATGACTCTATTTTATTTGTGGCATCGTCCATAACGCCGACCATTACGATTAACGGAGTCGGATATATCGGCTGCCCCTCAGTCTCATTATACAGGCTCACATTGCCACTAACTACTGGTGTTTTTAGCTTTTTTGCAGCGGCAGAAATCCCTTCTATAGCTTCTATCAGCTGATACATGACCTCTGGTTTCTCTGGATTGCCAAAATTTAGGCAATTTGTAATAGCCACAGGTCGCGCCCCGCTCGCCACCACGTTGCGTGCAGCCTCACATACCGCAAGCATACCGCCGACACGCGGATTCAGATAGCAGTAGCGACTATTGCAGTCAGCGGAGAGTGCCACAGCTTTTTTAGAACCTTCCAGTCGCACTACCGCCGCATCGCTACCAGGTAGCGTTATAGTGCCAATCTGCACCATGTGGTCATATTGCTCCCATATCCAACGTTTACTGGCAATGCTTGCATCTCCCACTAATCGCATCATTGCCCGCTCTAAATCTTGCGGTAGCTCCACGTGCGAGTCGTCAAATATAGCCAGCTCATCTAAATAAGATGGACGCTCACTAGGTCTATCGTAAAGCGGAGCGTTGTCCGACAGCGGAGCAGCGAGTACTGATGCTACTTCTTCCCCCTGCCAAAATAAGCGCACATAGCCATCATCAGTCACTTTACCGATTTCAGCCGCATCTAAGTCCCACTTGCGGACTATATCTATAACTTGTTGTTCAGAACCACGCTTTGCCACCAACAGCATGCGTTCCTGAGATTCTGAAAGCATTATTTCATAAGGCGTCATCGCCTCTTCACGGAGTGGCACCTTATCAAGGGAGATTACCACGCCAGAGCCTGCCCTGCCCGCCATCTCAAATGACGTGCTCGTTAGCCCAGCTGCTCCCATATCTTGAATGCCAACTAACGCATCGGTCTGCATTAGCTCCAAACAAGCTTCTAGTAATAATTTTTCCCTGAACGGGTCGCCGATTTGCGTATTAGGACGCTTTGATTCGCTCTGTTTGGAAAACTCCTCACTCGCCATAGTGGCACCGTGTATTCCGTCTCGTCCCGTCTTTGCGCCTATGTATAGAACGGGGTTACCCACACCAGATGCATTGGCAGTGAATATCTTATTTCTCTTTACCACTCCCAACGCAAAAGCATTCACAAGCGGGTTTTTATTATAGCATTTATTAAATTGAGCCTCGCCACCTATGGTAGGCACACCAAAACAATTACCATAATGTGATATGCCCGAAACTATTCCGCGCACAAGGGATGGCGTTTTAGCATCCGCAGGTTCACCAAAACGTAGTGAATTCATGGCGGCAATAGGTCTAGCCCCCATAGTAAAAACATCACGCAAGATACCGCCTACACCAGTTGCCGCACCGTTAAAAGGTTCTATAAATGACGGATGATTGTGGCTTTCTACCTTAAAAGCTACGCATATATCACTATCAATGATTATGACGCCAGCATTTTCCCCTGGACCATATACGACATTGTCTCCTGTAGTAGGGAACTTTTTAAGATGTAATTTGCTTGATTTATAACTACAATGCTCGCTCCACATAGCTGAAATACAGCCAAGTTCAATATAGTTAGGCGTTCTGCCAAGTATCTTACATGCATTGTCATATTCGTCAGCCGTCAGTCCCATCCCACCAGCAATCTGTGCATTCACATCAGGATAGTTAAAACTGTCATACACCTTGC
>NZ_BAAIHG010000022.1:0-19096 GCF_054655775.1 Candidatus Termitispirillum reticulitermitis
GTAAGCCTAATGCGTTAAGAACACCCTCATCACCTGAGAAGTGCAGTTCGGAAGATTCCCCTGTTAATCCCGTTTGGATAGTAAGTGTTGCTTCACTATCAAGTATTCCACTAAGTGATGTTGATGAGGTAGTCTTATCAGGGGTTATCTTAACAAGGTCTTCTATCTTTAACCCATTAGCCATATCTAAGCCAGCTTTGCTACCTATGGCATTAGCTAGTTTATCTATTAGGTCTTGAATGGTATCTTCCCCTTCAAGGGTAACCTCTGCCTGTTTGCCATTGCCATATATCGTTATAGTCTGCGTATTATCAAGCAACATTCGCCCGTCCCCATTAGTGAACACTAGTCTGCCACCAGCAGTAGCATCTTTCAGCTTGACCTCTGCGGGTGTTGACACTGCCCAGCCCCAAGTGCCGCCTATTTTATCCTCTGGCACGTTCCAGTCTCTATCCCAGCTAATCTTTATCTCCTTAAACTCCCCATTCTCTATAGTCATAGCAGTGAACTCAACGTGACCAAAAGGGTCACGAACATCCCAGAATACTTGCGGGATAACATTGCTACCAGTAGTATTCGTTCCATTAGGCACGTCAATCTCGATGCGAACATTTTTGATACCATCCATATTCGCAGGATTGATATTCCAGTTGTAGGTTGGGCTTGTCCATGTAGTAAAGCCCGGTTTAACCTCCACATCGGGACTATTTGCTTGGTAGTAAAACAAAGCCTTGTCGCCAACAGCCATGCTATTGACAGCAGTCGCAGAGATAAAATACTGAAGACTGGTATAAGTGCCAGTAGCAGTATTTGGCGTATATATAGATGCCCTGTAACTCATAATTCCGCCCCAATTAATGAGTGTTCCAAAAGCAGCTGGATAATGCTTTGTCCCGTCAGCTGGGTCCACATAAAATGAGCGAAGAAAGTTGCTAGAACTGCCACCGCCTTGAAGCTGCCATGCTCTTGTGCCATCAGCAAGATTTATAAAGGTGGTAGAACCCATGGCAGTAGCATTAGCAGTGTGCATCCCGTCTATGGCGTCAGCCCCAGAAACTATCTCGTATCCCATATAAAAGCCTGAAAAGTTATCATACGGATAGGTGTAGCCACTAATCTGATACGTAGTGGAAACACCATCATTGGTCACAATAGAAGGGGATGGAGTAGTGAACCCACGACGTTGTTCTAACAGTATTTGTCTGTAGTCAGCAATATTGCTTGTCTGAAGCCCGCCAGTCGTCGGCACTCCCCAGTTGGTAGCGGTAACGTAATAAGGCTCTATATGTACTGTATCATCGCTTACGGTGAACTTCACTGCTTCGTTATCCAGCCCCTCTACTACAACATTCGTTATCCCACTAGGGTAGCTGAGACGTTTAGTATAGTCCATGAGTTGTGCTGTCTGATAGACTGCATTTTCCCCTGCCTTAGTGCTAAATGTTAGCTTGTAATCTCCTGATACAGGGGTAGTAGCCCCCCCCCCCCCCAGCTGACTATATGAAATAAGGGCAACATCTATCCCCGATGACGCAGATATAGATACACCATTGCTGCCATCCAATAACCTCTTCGTGTTAAACTCTGTCGTCAAACTAACCCTGTTCACCTCGCCCTTTAACGCCTCTATCTCCTTCTGCAACTCCGCTCGGTCATTAGACGTATACGAACCTCCACCAGCTTGAACTGATAGCTCCCTCATACGCAAAAGCATATCATTCACTACACCTAACGCACCATCCATAGTCTGTAAATACGAAATAGCATCCTGCGCATTAGCAGTAGCCTTTGATAACCCGCTTATCTGTGTCCTTAACTTATCTGATATAGCTATACCCGAAGCATCGTCTGACGCATGGTTTATACGCAACCCACTAGATAACCCCTCTATTGAATGTGATAATGCCTTTGCACTACTGCTGATACCTCCCTGCACCAACACAGCCGCCGTATTAGTATAAACACTAAATGACATAAACAAGCCTCCCTGCAAATACTAAACAAATAAAAAAAGCTGATAGAATAGCCCCTAAATATATACATAACATATATACATAAAGAACTTCCACCAGCCTGATTCCCTCATAGCTTAACTAAATTGTACTGAACCATAACACAAAAAGGGGAGGTTGTCAAGAGTTAGTTTATGTGCCTTGTGGCTACAAAGTTCACTTCGCTTCCGAGCACATTAGACAGCACCACATCGCCCACCTTGACAGGTGCTTGAACTGACACCCCGTCTAGTAGCTTGACGGCTTCAAGTATCTGCCCTTTCGCTATTTCAGCGTCTGTTTTGACAGGCAGTCTTGCAATATCTCCGCCCTTCAGCCACACGGTGCTTGTTATAACACGGGTTGGATTGGTCAGCTCCTTTTTACCGTATGCTAGCCCACGCGGACATTTATTGCCTGACACCAAATAGCCGTTGGCTTCATCCACCTGCAATAGGCAACCTATAGGACAACAAACACAAGTTAGCTCAGTCATAGTTCTTCCTCCACAGTAGCAGACTCGTTCAGCGCATACGCCGCCGCCGCCTTGCCTGCCTTGAAACCCTCTTCTGTAACAAAGTCAACTAGGTCGTGCACATGTGCTACATTGCCAGCGGCAAATATCCCGCTGATAGATGTTTCCATATTCTCGGAGAACACCACACCATTTGTGCGGCTGTCTATCTCAATGCCCGCTCCCCTAGAAAGCTCATTTTCGGGCACTAACCCCACTGACAACAGCAATGTATCGCACTTTATAGTCTGTTCCGTGCCTTTAATCGGTATTCTGTTGTCATCTACTTTAGCAACTACCACTTCATCTAAACGATTAACTCCCCGTATTTCTATAACCGTATGACTTAAATGCAGCGGGATATTATAATCATTTAGGCATTGGACTATATTGCGCCTTAATCCGCTGGAGTAAGGCATTAGCTCATACACACCCAGCACTTGTGCTCCCTCTAGCGTCATGCGCCGCGCCATTATCAGCCCTATGTCACCTGAACCTAATATTACTACACGTTTGCCGAGCCGCGCCCCTTCAATATTTAGGTAGTGTTGAGCCGCTCCAGCAGTTAAAACGCCAGAAGGACGGCTACCCGATATGCCGATAGCCCCACGCGTTCGCTCACGACAACCCATACAGAGCACAATACTTTTAGCCTGCAATTTAACATACCCATGTTGCGGATGAACTACGTCTAGTGATTTATCGGGATATATAGCTAATACCATAGCATCAGTCCACGTTTCAATGCCCGTGCCCGCCAATTTTTCTATAAAACGTTCAGCATATTCAGGACCGGTAAGCTCCTCATTAAAGTAGTGCAACCCAAACCCATTATGAATACACTGGTTTAATATGCCGCCTAAATATTTGCTGCGTTCTAATATGAGGACGCCAGCTCCGTTTTCACGGGCAGATAATGCTACTGCAAGTCCTGCAGGACCGCCACCAACCACTAGAACATCATAATTTTTCATTCAACCCCCGTAGCAACTTTTGTATCGCCAGTGGTGATGTAACTGCCCGCCACCCCAAGCACTACGCTATGATAATCAACGCCCAATTCTCGTGCAATTACAGCTTGCACCCTGCCACCACAAAACCCGCCCTGACAACGACCAAAGCCCGCGTTAGTCCTGCGCTTAACGGCATCTATTGAACGTGGGGGCAATGGGCGATGCAATGCATCAACTATTTCTCCCTCGCTAACGCTCTTACACCTGCAAACAATCCTGCCATATAGCGGATTTTCAGCTACGGAATTGCTACGTTCGCTAGCCGTCATATCATTGAACCGCTTAACACGACGTTTAGCTACAAAGTTCGGGTTATTAGTCAGTTCTAGCCCAACCCTGCCAAGCATTTTAACTATGTCACGTGCAATAGACGGGGCAGACGTAAGACCTGGGGATTTAACCCCCGCTACGTTAAAGAAGCCGCTCATCTCCTTAGATTCGCCTACGATAAAATCCCCCATGCCAGCATCAGCCCTAACACCCGCAAAGTTGCGGATAGAGAACCTAAAGTCAAGTGCTGGCACCGAACGAAACGCTGTCTTTTTAATAAGCTCCAGCCCGTCTGTATAGGTATTGACGTTGGCATCAGGCACGTCTATACTATCAGGACCAACGATAAGGTTGCCGTGAACAGTAGGCGACACTAAAACGCCCTTGCCCACCTTGCTAGGGCACTGAAATATTATTCGCTGAACAAGATTGCCTACGCTTGTATCAAGCAGGTAGTATTGTCCACGCTTAGGGGTAATGCTGAAGTGCGGGGTTTCAACCATACCGCTAATTTTATCTGCCTCAATACCCGCTGCATTTATAACAAAACGCGCCTTTAGCTCCCCCTTATTGGTTTGGATAATGAAATTTGCGCGGTCTTTGACAATACCCATTACTTCGGTATCAAGTTGAACCTGCGCCCCGCCTAATATGGCAGCCTCCGCCTGTGCAAATGCTAGCTCCCACGGGGAAACTATACCCGCACTGGGCGCATAGAGGGCGGATTTTGCCTCGCTAGAGATAGCAGGCTCTATTCTGTGCAGTTCATCGGAATCTATTATTCTAAGAGCAGATACTCCGTTTGCTATGCCTCTGCGATATAGCTCGTCAATGCTCTTTTTATCGTCATCATCAAAAGCTAGCACTAACGAACCGACTTTTTTATATGGTATATCAAGCTCAGCACTCAAGCTTTCTATAAGCGCACAGCCCTCGACGTTGTAGTGAGCCATACGGGTATTTGGCAATGGGTCGTAGCCAGCGTGGACTATCGCACTATTAGCCTTTGTAGTCCCTGCGCCAACGTCATTTTCCCTTTCAACCAGTAACGTGTTCACATCATAACGGCTAAGCTCATACAAGATGGAACAGCCACAGACCCCACCACCTATAATAATAACATCATACATTTAGTTTATGCTCCTTAGCAAACGAAACTGCCCTGCTGTCGCCAAAATCAACCTTATCAGGTGCACTCATGTCAAAGCTAGTATCGTCCTTAAAAAAGCTATTTTCAAGCATATCCATCGGAACATTGTCTGCAAAACGCCGTTTTGCATCGTTATGCAGTGCAAGGATATAAGTCAGAGCGTTATTCCGTTCGCCTAATGTCGCCCCCTCCACCATAAAAGTTAATTTTGGTGAGGTGTTAGACATGCCATACATAATAAAGCCCGTCTGCCAATCAACACGCACCTGTCCATCAAACTCCACTATGCCGTAGCCGTCCTTATCAGCAAACAACCGCTTTAACTCCCGCACAACGTAGTCTGTGATTTGTTCCTTGACCTCGTTAGAAACACTATTAGTTCGTATTTCCTTAGTAAGGAAACGTTTATCCAACTGAACAAAGAACCCGCCCAGCGTCTTGACTCCAAGTTCACTGCACATCCGCTCGAACAGAAACACCCCCTCAAGCCCATCATCACGCACAGAACCACTCTCTATATCTGATACAAAATAGTGCAAAGATGCTTCTATTTGGCAGTCTTGATACTTGGTTTTAGCTAAGAACGCCTCCACGCTATCAAAGCCAGCTAGTTTTGCCAACTTTGACATATTAGCAAACATAGTCTCCTTCCAGAGCGAATGCCCCTTGCGGTGATATTCGCTGTTACCGCCGTTTTTAGACACAAATGCACGCACACTGCTGGAATATCGCGGGTCAACATAGACGGTGCTGGCGATATTCATTATTTCATCGGCTTTCTCGCGCGGCAATCCATCGGGCAGGTTGGCAATAAGTGCAGGCAGAGTCTTGCGCAGTTTATAGTCAGCTAAAATATACGCCATATCATCGCCGAGGTAGTGTCCAGTTCCGCCCACTCTTAAGGCATCTTTCCCCTCGCTGACCGATATGCGGTCGGCATCTAAATCAAATGAATATATGCGCAAGCCATCGTCTAATGTTTTCTGAAAATCGGGAACGCGGGCAAGCATCTCTCTGCGGGTGGGGTCGGCTAGCAAGTCGCCTGAATTTACATCAAGCTTATCGCCCAAGAGCACTACTGCTTCACCAAATATAGACTTAAACATATCTTTATATTCAGTAGCTGTGCCACCGAATAGGTTCAAGGCTACCTTGCGGGGATTTTTTGCAAAATAATCGCCATAACGCCCCAACATACGCTCAACGTATAACTTTTTCCCTTCAGTTATTTTATCTATAACCTGTCCTTTCGGTGCATCCCTGCCGATAGTCCCCTTTGATATAGCGGCATTCATCTGCCCAAGCAGGTATGTGTGGATTCCATTTTCGCCGATTGCAAATTTAGCCCCGTTGGTGCTGACCTCTACGTGCGAGCGCGTAATTTGCACATGCCCAGCTGCGCCTAGTTGTCCTTGATTGTGATATACCTGCCCGCTGGACGCAACGCCTATATAATAAACATTGATGCCTTGTTCGGTAAGCCCACTGCTGAATGCATCTGATAGCGACTTTGATGTAGGACCATTATCATGCCCCACCACCACGCTGTCGCCTACCTTTAGTGCTCTTTCGCGTCCGTCTGATAGCTGAAACGTCATACTACCCATCAGTGCGCCAATAGTCCGCATAGCTTCTGGCGTCAAGACGGCATCAGCCTCAAAAAAGTGCCCCGCCTCCCCTACAAATGCCCTAACATCGTAAGAGGTGGACTTGAAAAGTTTATCTTTATTTGCTACAACTGCCCTTACTGCTTGAAATACCATAACTGCCCTCCCAACCTAAAATTTGACAAGGTATAAATTACACTATATATATACTAGCATAATGGAGCGCAAATGAAAATCCTTGTAATAGATGATGAAAAGAATATCTGCATTGCCATACAGGGCATTATGCAGGACGAGGGCTACGAATGTGAATACCGCCTGAACTTTGAGGATGGTTTCAACGCCTTGAAAGACGGCAATTTTGATATTCTATTCCTTGACATCTGGTTGCCCGATAAGGACGGCACTCACGGGTTGCGTGAAATAAAACGGCAATTGCCAAACGTTGAGGTTGTGATGATTTCAGGGCACGGTAGCATTGAAAATGCTGTGGATTCTATCCGCTGGGGAGCTTATGATTTCCTAGAAAAACCGCTATCGCTGGAACGAATACTGCTAATAACAAAACATATACAGGAAAAGATTAACCTAAAAAGCCATATCTCCGCTAGAAAGACGTTAAAAGAGGCAGTAGCAGAGTTTGAACACCAGTATATAGCCGATACACACAAAGAAACAGGTGGCAACCTTGCCGAAACAGCAAGACTGCTGGGCATATCGCAAGCAGAACTAGAACAAAAACGCTAGCGTTCTGATTTCCTCTTGACAACCTCCCACTTTTCTGCTACACTTCCCATACAATTTAATTAGCTACGAAGGAATCGGGCTGACAGAGAACTCTACCATTGTTTAATTGGGGGTATTCTGTCGGCTTTTTGTTTGTATTGCTAGTAAAAACTGAAACACGGAGGTTGTTATGTCTATTAGTGTATATACTAATGTCTATTCTGCCATAGCGCAGAATAATCTTAATTCTGCCAACGACAGACTTGGTAAATCTATAGAGCGACTATCGTCAGGGCTGCGCATAAACCATGCGTCAGACGATGCGTCAGGTTTAGCGATATCAGAGAAGCTACGGACACAACTCAGCGCATTAACAAAGGCACAGAACAATGCCCAAGATGCCATTTCATTCTTACAGACAGCAGAGGACGGAATGGAAGTTGTCGGAGATATGCTACAACGTATGCGTGAGCTTGCAGTGCAGGCAGGTAACGGCGCATTTACGACTAACGATAGACGGGAACTGCAAAAAGAGTTTGACCAGCTGAAAGAGGAAATCAACAGGGTGGCGAATGCAGCTGAGTTTAACACTAAGAAGTTATTATCAGGCGAAACTGCTGGGTTATGGTCAGCGAGTAGCAGTGATGTAGATGTTATATTTAGAGCTGCCCCTGCTGAAGGGAACTATAAGCTGACGTTTGATGCAGAGGCGGGCACAAACGCAGTGTATAAAACTAACGTTATGTCATTATCACCGGTGACAAAAGAAGGAACACTGCCATCTATGACCCTAAGGAGCACAAACACCAGCGGCATGAATAACTTTAACGGCGATGGCGACCTGCGTGCGCTGGATGGTGCCGTTATGAACTTTGTCAATCAGCCTGCACTACCAATAGCAGGTGGCTCTTTTCCTGCCAGAGCGGTATATCACAATGGAATAGCTGGTAGGAAATATTTTCTTCCAGCAACGCCAAATACATACAACCGACCACCTATGAATGGTTTTTTAGCCTTTGAGTTTAATGAGGATGTCGCTAATGTCTCTGGGAATAGCGGAACAGTAAAGGCTACCTTTACAGATGCCGCAACAGGTGCGGTATATACTGCGAATGTATCGTATAGCTATACGTCTAGCAGTGTGATAACGTTTGACAATACAACTATGGGTTTTGCCAATGGGCTTTCATGGGTATCTTCTACCAATACCGCGGCTTGGGTAGTAGAAAACTCTGTTGTAGCAGGCGACAAAGTGTTGTTTTGTTATGGCAATGGCAATGGCAATGACTCTTCCTCTGCCAATGTCAATGCTAGCGTCAATATGGCTATTGAGACAATTGGGGATAGTGCGACTCTTTATGTTAGCGATACTCAATCAGACACCCCTTACATAGGTGTTGACCCTACACAAGGTGGTAGCTATACGGCTGTTAATATAGTGAATGGGGAGTTTGTAACGGCAACTGTTCGCTGGGATAGGAATTATAGCAAACCAGATATTACGGGTAGCGTGAGGTTATCGGCGATTGGCGTAGGGGGGAACGTTGCTTACTCTGACGTCCAGTTAAAGGATATAAGTGTGTTTTACAATGCTGAAAGCAGAATGTTGCTTGATAACACACAGACTCTCAGCATATATGGCAATAACAAGAGTGCTGATATTTACCTAGAGAGTGAAGATACTCTGACTGATTTAGTTGCTAAGCTGGCTAATGCTATTGACACGTTAGGTATGGCAGGCACTCTCTCTGCTAGCGAGCTAGTTAAGTTTGTTGAGGCGAGTGCAACTGCCACATCAGGAAACTATGCAATGCCTGGCACTATAGTGTTCCAGACAGCCTTAACGGGTAAGAAGTCGGAGCTGAGGTTTGTGGGGGATGAAATCTTGCTGAATGCACTCGGCATAGCACAGATACAGGAGGCGACAGCCAGCAGTATGAACGTAACTGTCACTGATGTGCACACTGGCAAGTTAGTTGGTAGCGACACAGTATCAGACTATATGCTACGGGGCGTCATAAAGGGAGTTGATATAAATTTTGCGTCCAATATAGGGCTAAAGACAAGTTTTAATGCTGACGAAGGGAAAGTAATATTCACCTCCACGACTGAAACTGCAAACATACATATAGCCGATAATGCTACTAAGATGCAGTTAGGGACAAGGAGTGAGTATATTAGCATAGGACGAATGGATACAACTGCATTAGAGATAAACGATGTATATTTGGTAACTCAGGCAGATGCAGAGGAGGCATTGACTAAGATAGACTCAGCACTAGAGCGGGCGAACCATACACGTTCAACCATCGGAGCACTAATAAACAGGTTTGAACAAGCGCAAAAGAGCATTAGCACGACAAGGCAGAACACTATAGCTGTGGAGTCTCATATACGCGACCTAGACGTAGCTGATGAGTCGTCAAAGTTCACTACTATCCAGATACTGGTCAACTCAGCAGCGGCAATGCTGGCACAGGCTAACACCGTGCCGCAAATGGCATTACAACTGGTAGGGAGGTAGGGTGCCGTATGCCATTTGATTTAGTATCTGATTATGCGCCTATGGGCGACCAACCAGAGGCTATCCGCTCTCTAGTTGATAGTTATAGGCAAGGCGTTCGCAAACAGGTTTTATTGGGCGTGACGGGTTCAGGCAAAACTTTCACTATGGCAAACGTTATCAAGGAGCTTGACGTACCCACGTTGATTATCGCTCACAACAAAACGCTAGCCGCCCAGCTATTTGGTGAATTCCAGAAGTTTTTTCCCAACAATGCAGTGGAATATTTTGTCAGCTACTACGATTACTTTCAGCCAGAGGCATATATCCCATCAAGCGATGTCTATATTGAGAAAGATTCCGCTATCAATGAAGATATAGACAAGCTACGCCACAGGGCGACTCGTAGCCTGTTAGAGCGGCGTGATGTTATTGTTGTAGCGTCAGTTTCTTGCATATACGGCATAGGCTCGCCAGAAGCATATTACGGAATGTTGATTACCCTTGAACTGGGGCAGGAGGCTGAGTTTGATACAATACTTGCCAAGCTGATAGAGTTGCAATATAACCGCAACGACTATGACTTCCACCGTGGCACGTATCGCGTGAAAGGGGACACGTTAGAGGTATTTCCCATACATGAAGACACGATTGCTTACCGCATAGAGTTTTTCGGCAATACGGTTGATAGGATTAGCGAGTTTGATTCTTTAACGGGTAAGACTATCCGTGAGCGCGACAAGGTGGCGATATTCCCCGGCACTCACTACGTAACAGACCACATGGCTATAAAATCAACAGCGGAGACCATAAAGCGAGATTTGCGCACAAGATGTGCGGAGCTGATGGAGCAGAATAAGCTAGTTGAGGAACAGCGGCTTTCGCAGCGAACGATGTATGATATGGAGATGTTGCTTGAAACGGGCTATTGTAATGGCATAGAAAACTATTCTAGGTATTTTGAGAATAGAGCACCGGGCACCCCACCATCTACGCTAATGAGTTATCTGCCGAAAGATGCCCTCACTATAATAGACGAATCGCATATTACACTGCCACAGGTGCATGGCATGTATAACGGCGATAGAAGCAGAAAAACTACCCTTGTGGAATATGGTTTTAGGCTACCAGCGGCACTTGACAATAGACCGCTTAAATATGAAGAATTTTATGAGCGCATAGGCAAGGCGTTATATGTTAGTGCTACGCCTAATGAGGCGGAGATTGAGGATAGCAAAGGGGTAGTCGTAGAGCAAATTATACGTCCTACTGGGCTGATAGACCCCGTTATAGAGATAAGACCTTCACGCACGCAGGTAGATGACCTATATGGAGAGGCAAAAAAGGTCGCCGCTAACGGAGAGCGTGTTCTAGTAACTACGCTTACAAAACGTATGGCTGAAGAGTTGACAAAGTATCTATCGGAACTAGACGTGCGGGTGCGCTATTTGCATTCCGAAATTGACACTATAGAGCGTGTGCAGATATTGCGTGCGTTAAGAATGGGCGAATTTGACGTGCTCGTAGGCATAAATCTGTTGCGTGAGGGGCTTGACTTGCCTGAGGTTAGCCTAGTTGCCGTGCTTGATGCCGACAAAGAAGGCTTTTTGCGCTCCACACAGTCGCTAATACAGACGGTCGGCAGAGCTGCGCGCAATGTGAACGGTAGGGCTATCTTTTACGCTGATAAGATGACAAAGTCCATTGAACGCACCATAGAAGAAACCAATCGCCGTAGGACAAAACAATTAGCGTATAACGAAGAGCACAATATCACCCCTGAAACTATTAAGAGTGAAATATCGGACGTGCTAGCATCTATATACGAGAAAGATTATTTAGACGTGCCGCTCACCACAGATGGCGATGTTGAGTTGACGGGCGACACGAAACTTGATATACCTAACGTAGAAAAGCTAATGAAAATGGCGGCGGCAGAGCTGAACTTTGAGAAAGCAGCGAAACTGCGCGATTTGTTATTTGAGCTAAAATCAGAATAGACAAAAGCTTTAGTAGACTTATCCACTTTCTACTTGCCAAGTCCTTGACTATCTGCTACAACCCTTAATATGGATAAGGATAAACAAGTAAAACGGTTAAACCCGCTGAATGATTTTGCCTTTAAGAACATTATGGGCGAAAAAGGCAAGAGCGAGCCTTTACTCCTGTCTTTCCTCAATGCGGTGCTAAAGAAAACAAGAATAGAACCTATCATTTCACTTGAAATATTAGATGATAAAGAATTGCCCGCAGAGAGTTTGCACGGGAAAGCATCTAGGCTAGACGTATTGGCACGACTTGCCAATAATGCAAAGGTCAATATTGAGGTGCAACTAGCTAATGAACACAATATGTCTGAAAGAACGTTGTATTATTGGGGCAGAGAGTTTATACTAGGTATAGAGAGTGGGGAAAACTACAAAGAAATATACCCCGTTATAACAATAAACATAGTGAACTTTAAGCATATACCATTAGACGAGTTCCATACTAGTTTCCATATATACGAAGATACTCATAAGGACTATATGCTAACTAACCTGCTTGAGATACACTTTATAGATATGGTTAGGTTTAGACAGAAACTATCGGTTGGGTTAGATGTAGCAGAGGACGAGTTATACCAGTGGTTAGTTTATATGAATAAGAATAGCGATGACGAGCTATTGAGGAGGGTATTGGGTATGAATAGCGTATTAGCAGAAGTGAACGAGAAGTTAAGGACAGTGCAGAACAACCCTGCACTATATCACGCTTATCTTGGCTATGAAAAATATGAACGGGATATGAACAATGAAAAATCTTATGCAAGAGAGGAAGGGGAGCGGGCAAAAGCCCTTAAAATCGCCCAAAATCTTTTAGCGTTTGCTATTCCACTTGACGTTATTGCCTCAAGCACAGGGCTTACCCTTGCCGAAGTAAAGAGACTTCAGAATAACATTAACGTATAATTATGCTCTATCGTGCTGATATAGATGGGTTACGTGCATTTGCTGTTATCCCTATAATACTTTTTCATTTAGGTTTCACCAAATTCTTTGGTGGTGGTTACGCTGGTGTGGATATATTTTATGTAATATCGGGGTTTTTAATCACTAGTATTATATATGGTGAGATGACTGGCAACGTTCAAAAATCAAACACTGTTATGACGGGGGGGGGGCAGCGCTCATTAGCTAGCTCTGAAGCTACGTCACCCCTTACAGGTGAAGAATATTTTCTCCCATGCGCCAGTGGGACTAGAAAATCAGGCGAGGGGTTTAGTTTTCTAAAATTTTACGAACGTAGGGTTAGGCGTATAATCCCGCCACTGGTGTTTATGACATTCTTATCAATTTTGCTTGTGACGTATTGCTTTTCGCCTGTATTTCTTTCTGACTTTTTTAATTCAGTTAAGTATATATTTCTGTTTGCAGGAAATATATATTTCTGGAGAGATGGCTTCAATTATTTTAGAACAGATATAGCTACAAAACCACTGCTACACACATGGTCGCTAGGGGTAGAGGAGCAGTTTTACATATTATTCCCGCTAGTGCTCTTTTTATTAGTTCGGTATGCTAATAAACATACATTAAAAGCCTTAATTGTCCTATGGATTACATCATTTGCACTAAATATTCATTTTATCTTTCAAGATACCCAGCTGGTGTTTTATTGGTTACCGTTCAGAGCTTGGGAGTTGTTGACGGGAGCAATACTTGCAGTTTCTTTTCCCCATTCCAGCTTGCGGACGTCAACGAACGCAGGGAGGTTAGGGCTAGGAGGCAGTATGGCTGGCGTAGTGGGCTTACTGCTAATATGCACAGGTATTGTGCTACTGGGCTACACCAGAAAAGCTCACTTCCCAGGTTTTCTTGCACTTATGCCAGTAATAGGCACTTTTTTATGTATATCTGCTGGTGGCAACGGTATAGCTGGCAGAATATTATCTTGGAAACCGTTTGTTCATATCGGCAAGCTGTCTTATGCAATGTATCTATGGCACTGGGTTTTAATAGTATGCTGGAAACAATTATTTAGCCACACATTAGACGTTAAAGGTGTGTGTATGCTCATAATACTCACATATTTATTGTCTGCCTTTTCATATAAATTTATAGAACAACCTGTCAGACGGAGAAAGGTACTTGCAGAACGTAAAAAGCTGTTTTCCGTAGCTGCAATGATTTGTTTTGGATTTGTTCTTATGAGCATCCCAGCAAAACACTGGTCTGATAGGATGCTGAATTTAATAGTTAGTCCCTATGCATCTTCCTACGAGCAGGTCAACGATTACTGTGAACGGGCTGTTTTACTAGGTATCCAACGAGGGGGGAAAACAGATGTTTGGAGTGTTAAAGATGACAATAAGTCGGTAGTTCTGGTGCTCGGAGATAGCTATGCTTTGCAATTATCAGCACTGCTAGATAGCTTGTCTGGTGAATATAACAGAAAATATATGCTTATAGGTTGTATAAGTTATATGTTGACATCAAAATTATGTGAGGATAAATTTATAGAGAGTTTAACCGATAAGAGGGTGAGCGATGTTCTTGTCGCAATATCTTTTGGGAGTGATGCCAATTGGGAAAGTTGGCTCAAAGAACGAATTAAGCTTGTAGAAAGCTATAATCCAAAAGCAAGGCTATGGATGCAGATACCAGCACCTAGTATGCCATTTCATACTATTGACAATTCATATCTTGGCAAAGATACTGCAATAACAAGGCAGAAATATGACGAAAAAGAAGGTGTTTATGTGGCAAAGATAAGGAATATAGGAACTCACATAGTAGATGTTCCCTCACGAATGTGTGATGATAATTACTGCTACGGCGTAATAGAGAGCACCATAATGTATAGTGATGCTGGACACTTGACTGTGGCAGGCATATTCAAGTTGCGTGACCTATACGAGCCGATATTTAAGCGATAGCTTTCTTCAGCAAACATATAGACAAATAGCCCGCATTGTCGGGCAGATGTTCACCAGTCAGTAAGTTATAGACTTTCTCGTCTGGCAGGCTTGCGCGCTGAACCAGCACCGCTACACTCGGACGCACCTCACGCACAAACTGCAATAATAAATCTAAACGTTTATGTATCTTCATAAACACTACGCTGTTATGCTCCTGATAAGCCTTTTTAAGAGCATTTATATTATCGGGGATGCCCATAACGACAAAGTCTTCTGCTTTATCAGCAAGGGAAACACCAGCAATGTTTGCCGCTGCCACATAAGATGTTATCCCTGCCACAAATAATGGCTCTATGCCTAGCTTGCGCAATCTAGTTGATACATATTGCGCCGTGCTAAACAGCATACTATCGCCTAGCGTCACATAGACTACCTTTTTGCCCGCTCGCTGTTCGCCAGCAATCTCTTCCGCTAGTGCAGTATAGCACCTGTCAAGCTCTGCTTTATCATTTGTCATTGGGAAATACGACAGGTGCAGTTTATCTTTATCAACGTAGGGACGTATAATGCTTTCAGCCACACTGCGTCCGCTTGCATTACTCTCTGGCACATAGACTATATCGGCTTCTTTGATGAGCCGAACAGCTTTTACGGTAACCAGCTCAGGGTCACCCGGACCTATCCCCAGCATATATATAGGGTGCAACATTATTCAACCGTCACGCTTTTTGCTAGATTGCGCGGTTTATCAACATCTTTGTCCAATGCTTGCGCACTATAGTAGGCAAATAGCTGTGCCACGATAGTCGTCAGGAAAGTTGTCATCTCCTCTTTGTCGCAGTCGGGGATAAATATCTGATTTTCACAGGCAGGGAAATTAGCTCTATTCCTCTCAGAAAATACGCCTATCACCTTTGCTCCACGCGCTTTGACCTCTTGCATATTAGAGAATATCTTTTCTTGCACCTTTATATCAGGCGCAAATATCATCACGGGAAAACTGTCGTCTAATAGCGCAATCGGTCCGTGTTTCAGCTCGCCCGCTGGGTAAGCCTCAGCGTGAATATACGAAATCTCTTTTAGCTTGAGTGCCCCCTCAAGAGCTATTGGACAGGTGAAATTCCTGCCTATATACATAAAGTTTTTAGTATCTTTATATATCTCAGCTATACGCTTAATCTCGTCTTTATTATCAAGGAGCTGCTTTATCTTGTCAGGTATCCGCAGTAAGTCCAACAGCAACCCCGACGTGGTCTTGCTGTCAACCTTTTCGCGCTTTTCCCCTAGCCATAATGCCAGCAAGAACAACGTTAACGCCTGTGAAGTGAATGCTTTGGTTGACGCAACGCTTATTTCAGGACCAGCATGCGTGTATATTACATAGTCCGCCTCTGATGAGATAGACGAGCCTACTACATTACAAATAGCTGCTATCACCGCCCCTCTAGCACGAGCAAGACGCAGAGCATTGCGCGTATCCGCCGTCTCGCCCGACTGACTGACGCCTATCACCAGCACATTTTTATTCAACGGTAGCTCCCTATGGCTGAACTCGCTTGCAGTATCAACCTCTACAGATATGTGCGCATATTTTTCTATAAATAACTTACCCAATAGACTTGAATGCCAGCTAGTGCCACAACCGAGCAAAACTATACGTTCAAGTTTATCTATGCTAGGCACTAGCCCGTCAAATTCTCCAAAAAAGACCTTCCCCTCGTCTGGAACTATCTTGCCACGCATAGTATCTACTATAGTGCGCGGTTGCTCATAAATCTCTTTTAACATAAAGGTGTCAAAACCACCTTTTTCTGCCATTTCAGGCTCCCAGTCTACGTGGAACGGCTCGCGGTGAACGTCTCTGCCGTCTTTATTAACTAGTTTAACCCCGGTCCTAGTTAATTCTGCTAAATCATTCTCCTCTAGCCTGATAAAATCGCGTGTTATATCAAGTGCAGCGGGGATGTCGCTTGCCGCCATATACTCTCCACTGCCTATGCCTATAAGCAACGGAGCATCTCTGCGCGTGGCAACTATCTTGTCTGGCTCTCTAGCAGACATCACCGTCAGAGCATAAGAGCCGCGCGCCCTAGCCGCAGTCAAACGAACTGCCTCTAACAACGAATTGGTTTTATAATATTCCTCGGTCAGGTGGGCTAACACCTCAGTATCGGTATCAGAGCTAAACTTATAGCCAAGCCCTAACAGCTCTGTTTTTAACTCGCTGAAATTTTCAATAATACCGTTATGAACAAGTGCAATGTGTGTAGATTTGTGCGGGTGAGCATTAGTTTCAGATGGTTTGCCATGCGTTGCCCAGCGGGTGTGTCCAATACCTGCAGTGGCGGTGGTCTTAACATCTTTCAAAGCCTTTCGTAAGTTATCTAGCTTGCCTACGGCGCGCACAATCAAAAAATCGCCGTTATCAGGAACGGCTACACCCGCAGAATCATAACCCCTGTATTCCAGCTTTGATAAGCCAGATATGATTGTATCAACTGCGTTTCTAGTGCCGACATAGCCGACTACTCCGCACATCTGCCCCTCCTACAATAAACTGCCATTATAGTATTAGGAAAACAGATAACATGCAAGGCTATTTTGCCTCCTTATCTGTTATTTATTTTTTTGCTAGATAACCAAGCTGATAGTTTTATATGGTCTTTGTTCGTTGGCTCTTTGCTAGTTATAAGCAGGGCATACCTTAAAATGCTTACGCATGTCAAGGGCAAGGAAATTAAAATGCTTGACATATATCGTGATAAATATTAGCTTTTAGATATGTCGCAACAACTAGCAAATGTAGTATCTATATTTGACTCCATTCAAGGGGAGGGGCGTTACGTCGGCGCACGGCAACTATTCGTCCGATTAGCGGGTTGTCCGCTAGCCTGCCCATACTGCGATACAGACCACACAGCACCCCAAGACAGTGAGGTAAGCGCACAAGACTTAGCAGAGCTTTTAACTACTCAGTTTCAAGTAAAATTATATCACAGCATATCTATCACTGGCGGCGAACCTCTGCTATATCCTGACTTTCTGCGCCAGCTGGCGAAAATATTACATACATATGAGGCAAGATTATTCCTAGAAACGTCTGGGTATGACACACAAGCTTTGTTGAATATAGCAGGATGTTTTGACTACTTGAGCGTTGACTTAAAATGGAATATATCTCCGTTTGAGGAGCATACGCACAAGTTGCTAAAGGTTATCAGCAAGCTTGGCACCAAAAAGGCTTACATAAAAATACCTCTGCCCATAGAGGGCGGGCTAGAAATAGTTCAGCAGTCAGCACCGATATTCAAGCATTATGGTATAGCGGAAGTATGGTTGCAGTCTATTGATAATGTTGTAGACACCGATAAAATCGCAGGCTGGCAACGAGTATTCGCAAACTACGGCGTGCGGGCATTTTTTGTGCCACAAGTTCATAAACTGATAGGTGTTGAATGAACATAAAGAACTTTTTATATGGCACATACGGTATGCTCCGCGTGGCTTTTCGCATAGTAGCGGGAGCGCACGTAGATAGCGTTGGGCGCAAACGTATTCGTTTTGCTTTCTGGTTCATAGTATTGCTTGTTGTCAACGTATTACTCGGTAAAAATTTAGCACATCAGCGATACCCTTGGTATACAAACTTAACTATATTTTTGCTGCTAGAGTTCAACATTATCGTTGCATTGCTCTTGTTCGCAACATTCCTTAAAAATATGGCAAAGATAATGTCTGACAGGGAAAATAAAACTTTCGGTTCACGCCTGCAAAGCAAGCTGGTTGCCTTTTCGCTCATCCTGCTGATAATGCCACTTGCCGTTTCATATTCGGTATCCTCAAAGATGGTTCGGAGAATGGTAGATAGGTGGTTTGACAACAATGTCATAAATCTAGGAAAGAACGCTGCATACCTTGTAGAACAATACTACTCCAGCGAGACAGAAGAGCTAATGCGGCAAATCAGCACTGCAGCAAACGACCTATCAAACATAGGCACTACCAACGACGGGCTTCTGAATACTGCAAAAGCCATAGACGTGATGAATCCATATATGCGCCTAAAGCTGTTTGACGGCATTGCTGTCTATAACGCCGCAGGGGCAGCTTATGCACAGCAGAACGTGCATGGCATGACCTTTGACTTTGTAACCAAAGATATACTTAAAGATGTCTTTGCCGGTGGTAGCAAAGGCGCACTTGTAGCGGATGAAGGCAGGTCATACTACTGGGGCGGCATGCCCATAATCAGCGACAATAAGACTATTGGAGCACTATTTGCATACGACCTAGCCTCGCCAGCTATTATTAAGACGCTTGACGATATGCTTGATAACTCCGACTTGCTAAGGCAAGCGCGCTACTTCTCATATCCTATTAACAATTCGCTCAATATATCTACAGTCATTATATGTTTAATCG
>NZ_BAAIHG010000023.1:0-18783 GCF_054655775.1 Candidatus Termitispirillum reticulitermitis
ACCTAGACTTCGCAGAGGCTTCCGCTGACCTAGCAAAAAAACAACTACTAATGACCACACAAACAAACCTGCTCTCGCAAACTAACGCCCTGCCACAAACAATAATGCAGTTGATAAAATTCTGATTATGTATTGATGAAATCAACAAATGAAACATCACCTAATGGTATTGTTTCTAACTTATCAGCCGCTTTAATTATTTTTGTTAAGATGCCGTTCAGGGGGATTAGCATTATGCCGTTGACTGCTAGCTGTGCTACTAGCGAACTTGGTAGACTGTTTGCCCCAGCTGATGCGAGTATCCTATCAAAAGGTGCTTTCTCCGCTAATCCTAGCGAGCCATCAGATAGGCTAACATCGGCATTGCGGACGTGCAGATTGCGCAAACGCCGCTTGGCAAGCAAAACAAGCTCTGGCACAATATCCACAGCATAAACCTGTTTCACCAGTTTGCTCAAAAGTGCCGTTACAAAGCCCGAGCCTGAGCCAATCTCTAAACAGGAATGCTCAATAGACAGCTCCAACATCTCCAGCATGTATGCCACAAGAGCGGGCTGGGAAATCGTCTGTCCATAGCCTATCGGCAGGGCATCTTTGGTATAGGCTTTGCTCTTTAACACTTCGTCAACAAATAGTTCTCGCGGGAACGCCGCAAACGCACTGACAACCGCAATGTTATTATGGCAACTTGGAGCGATTATATGAGTAAGATAATTACGCAGCTGTGCATGGCTGATAGGTTTCATTGCTAATCTTTCGCCAAATATACCGTCTGACTTGGGAATGCAAAACTGATATTTAGCTCAGTGAATGCGTCAATAATGTTGTAGTTGACCTGCTCTACCCGCTCCATATATAGGCTTGTATTACTGCCAGCAGACACATAATAAACCAGTTCAAAGTTTAGCGAACTATCAGCAAAAGTGGCAAAGTTCACCCGCCCCAGCGATACCCCCTCAACGCCAGCTACACATCTCTTTAACACTTGCGGAACCTGTTTCAACAGGTCAGATTTAGTGCCATATTCCACCCCTATTATCGTTACATTGCGACGTGTTGTCATATCCTCGTAATTTTTTAACATTCCTTTAGTCATATCAGTGTTAGATATGACAATCTTTTCGCCGTTGAATGCCCTTATGCGAGTGCCTTTCAGCCCAATCTTTTCCACCGTGCCAGCGTGTCCACCCAGTTCTACCCAGTCGCCCACATTGAAAGGCTTGTCAAACAAGATAGTAAAATAGTTGAATATATCGCTGAGTAGCGTCTGTGCAGCTAATGCCACAGCCATACCGCCAATACCCATACCAGCTATCAGCGTATTGATGTTAAAACCTATGTTGCTTAAAACGAACAGCACCGCTATTATCCACAGAACAACATCAGCGAACAGATTCATTGCACCTAACACAACAGGCTCTAAACGTCTATTTAGATATCTGTTGCCGACTAGTTTCATAACGCCTGCCGCAAAGCGAACTAGGCAGAACGTAATAATAACAACACCTACGGAACTGATAATTTTGTCAACGATAGGTGGCAGGTCTTTCAGATAATACGTAACTAGAAAAAAAGGGATATATTGGATTATAGGCGTCAGCTTCTCCTCGCCAGTGAGAACATCAGATGCAATGCCACCGTTAAACCGCATTTTAAGCACTGCAACTATGCGGTGTATCCGTTTGCGTATAAACGATGCTGCCATCAGAGCAGCCACCAGCAGGAGTGCGCATACTATATAGTCTAGGACAGTGTTGCCGTTTATAATGGTCTTCAAAAAATCGTTTATTACAAGCACTACAACGCCCTATGCCCTATATCGCTACGATATAAGGCACCGTCAAAATGTATCTGCTCCACAGTGGCGTAGGCGTTTTTAAGTGCCTCATGCAAATCGCGTCCCATACCTGTCACCGTCAACACACGTCCGCCCGCCGTCAGCAGTTGACTATCAACAAACTTTGTGCCTGAATGGAACACCTTAACGCCAAAATTAGTCTTAATATCAAAGTTAGCCCCAACACCATCCAGCCCAGTTATCGGCAATCCCGTTTCATACTCGGCGGGGTAGCCACCGCTAGCCATCACCACCGTAGCTACGCTGTTATTGTCCCATGTTAGCGTCTCCTCCGCCAACTTTCCGTCTACCACCGCCATCATGTGGCGGGCTAGGTCGCTGGTTAGACGTGGCAATATCACCTGCGTTTCAGGGTCGCCGAAACGACTGTTATATTCCAACACCCGAACACGGCTCAACTTGTCGCCCGTGCCATTCAATACCATTAACCCTGCATATAAAATGCCCTTGTATGTGATGTCGCGCTTCTTTAGTTCACTCAACACAGGTCGTATCACTAATTCTGACAGCTTGGCGTATTCTTCATCAGTAAATATGCTCGCTGGGGAATACGCTCCCATACCGCCAGTGTTCGGACCTTTGTCTCCATCGTAAGCTGCTTTATGGTCTTGAGCGGGTGCCAGTGGGATAATCGTGTCGCCATCCGTCATAACAAGGTATGACACCTCTTCACCCTCTAAAAAGTCCTCTATCAGCACCTTTAAGGCACATTGACCGAATATATGCTTCACCAGCACGTCATTTACCGCATCTATTGCCTCTTGCAAAGTGCCCGCAATCGTCACGCCTTTACCCGCTGCAAGCCCGTCTGCCTTTACGACTATAGGCATAGTTTTAGTTTTTAAGTAGTCTATCGCGGCATCCGCTTTCTCAAAATATTTATAACCTGCTGTGGGGATATTTGATGACGCCATAATATCTTTTGCAAATGACTTGCTCGCCTCAAGCTGAGCTGCCATTTGACAGGGACCGAACGTTTTCAGCCCGTTAGCTTCAAAAAAATCAACAATCCCAAGCGAGAGAGGCACTTCTGGACCTACGACTGTCAGAGCAATGTTTTCAGACTTGGCAAACTTAGCCAGCTTTATTAAATCGTCCGCCGCAATATCAACGTTCTTACACTTGTTTTCAAGTTGTGTGCCACCATTGCCCGGAGCAACGTAGACCATAGACACATCTTGCAAACTTGCCAGTTTCCATGCAATAGCATGTTCCCTGCCACCGCCACCTATGACTAATATATTCATATCTTATCCACCACTAATCTTTTCGTATCCGGCGGCTCACCATGAGTAACATAGCCTGTGTGAACAACGTGAACCCCATAGCAGAGTAGAGGTATCCTTTCGGTATTTCTACACCAAAACCGCTAAATACAAGGAATACACCCACGAGCAATACAAAACATAGCGCAATAACTTTTATCTCAATATATTTATCAATAATTTTAATGATAGGTGCAGAGGCAAAGAGCATTACAGCCATAGCTATACAAACGGCAGTTATCATTATAGGCAATTGATTTGATATGCCAACCGCTGTAATGACAGAATCCAACGAGAACACTATATCCATCAGCCCTATCTGAAATGCCGCCAGCAATAGATATTTGCCCCCCTTTATATCAGGCTGTTCTCGGTCTTCTTCAACAGATGTAAGATTGCGTAGTTCAGATAACCCTTTGTATATCAGAAATGCACCCCCTGCTAACATTACCAAATCACGCACTGATACGGGGTGGGCAGACATATAAAATACAGGCTGAGTCATACGGGCTAGAGTTGACATTGTAAATAAGAGCATACAGCGGGTAAGTAGCGCAAAGCCAATGCCAAGCCGCCTGCCAACGTCCTGCAGATGGTCGGGCAACCCACCCACGAGCAGAGCAAGCATTACAAGGTTGTCAATACCTAACACTATCTCAAGCACAGATAGCGTAGCTAGCATACTAATAGAGTCTACGTTTAATATTGCATCCATAATCGCAACAGGCTAACACACTTTGCAAATATTGTAAATAGTATGAATATTTCCCCCGTTGAGGGGGAGGATAGCTTTTATTCACATTGCCTACCCTAGAATGTGTAAGCGAAAGAGATAGAGTAATAATCTACTATAGTTTAAATGATAATTCCCTCATCATATTGTATAGGTTATAGCATTTTATATTGAAATGCCTACAAACATCAGGTATTTTAACTTTGGACGTAAGTTGAGTTAAATTGGCTGATGTTTCAAGTGTAACCACACTATATCCATGTGTTCTTGCACTTGCTATCAACCAAGGGTCAGCAACAGTAACCTCAGACCACCTCCTAAGCGCATCAACATTATAACATTTAGCTTCACTAATGTAATTGATAACATCAGTATAGTTGCCTATTATATTTATGTCATTACTTTTTAGTGGCGTTATATGTTTGGATTTTATCCATTTAGATAAACCATCGTCATTTTTTACTAACTCATCAAAGACTTTATCCAGAATGATAACACGTCCAGAAACGATTGCCTGCTCCATAGATGACCAAAAAGTCGGCACAATATCAAAAGCATAGTAGTTACGATATGGTGTAATCAAAGAGTTTGTGTCTATTATAAATGTTTCGTTTATCATTTAACGCCTCTAGCTTTACTCACAAGTTTATCAAACGTTCCCACGTTCATTCTTGTAAGCCTAAACGCTTCCATATCTAGCGTCTTCCCCTCTTTTATGCTATTATGCAAAGCTAGGATAAAGTTTCTGCCAAACCTAGAAATATTAGTTCTATAATAGTCTCCACCGCCTCTTTTTTCTTTTCTCATCTCCTTTTGCTTGTTGAAATTTACTATGGCTTCATCAGAAATGCTTTTATATTGTTGCTGCGTAATATAAGCACTGTCTAGTGCCCTTCTAGCTATGACTAGCTCGCCACACTTAAATATACGTGCTAATTTTTTTACTCTATTTTCTGTCAACTCATTATTTTTTTTCCATTCTTCAACAAACGCAGTGTTCGGAACGAGTATCTCGGCTGTTACAGCGTTACAAAGCTTTTCCAAAGGTTTGTTGCTATGAACTCCATGTCTGTCATTGTAAAAGCTGTGTTCTCCCAACCATACGTGCACAGCCTCGTGAATCAAGGAAAATAGCCTAGCACCCGCAGAATCGCTGGCATTTATAAAAACTAATGGCACGTAATCGTGTAATAGGGTAAAAGCACGAAACTCATCAATATTCAGCTGGCGACGAGAATTTTGTCCAACTATTCCATACATAATTACGAGTAGTCCAACGCCTTCAAATCGTTCTCTCATATATCTAAGAGAAACATCTGCATCTGTTATGGTGCTTTCAGCATACCAATCAATATTTACGCATATAGTATCTCTAATGGATTGTGCAATCAAAGCAACATCAGTATTGCCTTTGAGCAAGCCGACAAAGGGCAACTTGCTATAACCGTTATCTAATCTATACTCATACATCCATTCTTGAATAGATTCCATATGTTTTATGGTATCTATCAAGTTGCGACTGGGCTTACCCTTGACCAAGCTGTCAACTGTGCGATACTCTAAAAGAGGTAATTGTTCGTCTGGTGGAGATTGGAGAAAAAAATAACCGAACGGGATATGCGTTTTCTTGCTTATTTTTTCAATATTACTAAACGTAGGCACCACACTCCCGCTATGCCATTCTTTTAGAGTGTCAACTGCACCTTTCAAAACAGCATTATCAGTATTATCAGTATTATCAGTATTAACAGCGGCAAGTACCCACTCTAAAACACAAGGGGCAATATTGATTTTGACAGCATCCATTACTATTTTAACTCCATTGAAGATACACTGCCCCTCCTACTAATGTATAGGAGAGGCTTTTACAAACAATCTTACGCTATTGGTCCGCCTTTTGCGACTTCTTTTGCCTCAGCGGAATCACCATATTGCTTAAAGTTATCAACAAACGCCTTGGCAAGTTCTTTTATCTTCTTGTCATATTCAGCCTCGCTAGACCAGCCCTTGCGTGGCTCCAATATCTCGGCTGGCACACCCGGGATAGACTTAGGTATATCAAAACCAAAAATCTTATCCTTAGTATATCCGCCCGCCTCAACCGCCCCCTCAAGGATAGCCTTAATGATAGCCCTAGTATGCTTGATAGAATAACGTTTGCCTACACCATAAGGACCGCCAGTTAAACCAGTGTTCAGCAGATAGACTGATGCGTTATGTTTATGCATCTTTTTCTTTAACAACTCAGCATAAGTGAAAGGCGAATGCGCCATGAACGGACCGCCGAAACAAGTGGAAAATGTTGCCTGTGGCTCAGTTACCCCACGTTCAGTGCCTGCAACCTTTGCAGTATAGCCTGACACAAAGTGAAACATCGCTTGCTCCGGCGATAGCTTTGACACTGGCGGCAACACGCCGAACGCATCGTAAGTCAAAAATATGATATTGCTAGGATGCCCGCCACGATTATCTTTAGACACCATAGGCACAAACTCCAACGGATACGACACACGCGTATTTTCAGTGATAGATTCATCATCAAGGTCAAGAACCCTAGTGCCATCAACCAGCGGGATATTTTCTAATATAGAACCGAAACGTTTAGTGTTAGCATAGACTTCAGGCTCAGCCTCAGGGGAAAGCTTGATAGTCTTGGCATAGCATCCACCTTCAATATTAAAGATACCATTATCATTCCAGCCATGTTCGTCATCGCCAATCAAATAACGCTCTGGGTCGGTTGATAGCGTAGTCTTGCCTGTGCCTGACAGCCCGAAGAATAACGCAACATCACCCTTCTTTCCGATGTTGGCAGAGCAGTGCATGCTGAGAATGCCTTTTTTAGGCAGAATATAGTTCATTATAGAAAATACTGATTTCTTCATTTCGCCCGCATAGGCTGTGCCACCAATGAGAACGATTTTCTTGGCAAAGTTCACTAGAACAAATGTGCCACTGACGGTGCCGTCAAACTCTGGCACCGCTTGCAAGCCCGGCATACAAATAACGGTAAAATCAACCTTAAAATTTTCCAGCTTTTTAGGGTCTTTTTCACGAATAAACATATTAGACGCAAATATATTGTGCCAAGCATATTCTGTAATGACACGAACATTCAGACGGCTAGCCTCATCAGCACCCGCATAACATTCGCGCACAAATATATCACGCCCTTGCACGTAAGCAAGCATTTTAGAATAAACTTGCTCAAACTTTTCAGCGGTGATAGGCTTGTTGTTCTTATTCCAATCAATATCTTTTTCAGATGAGGACTCTTTAACAATAAATTTATCGTTAGGGCTACGTCCTGTGTGCGGGCTGGTATAGGCAAGCAATGCACCACCCTCAGCGATAAAACCCTCGCCATAGTCAACAGCATGCTCGTAAAGCTCGGGCACGGACAAATTCATATAAACTTCCCCAGTGTTTTTGATACCGTATTCTTTTAACATTTTAGCTACGTCAGCCATAGCTTGCCTCCTTTAAGACAATATAATATAACTACATTATAAATAAAGTTCTTGCACTTGTCAAGCTATTCATATATAACCTGCTATTATGGGCTACGCTCTCTACATACACCTGCCGTTCTGCATCCGCAAATGCCCCTACTGCGATTTTTATTCCGAACCTGTCTCGGCTAGCTCCCCCATAGACAGCTATCTTAACGCTTGCTTAACGGAGCTAAACACATTCAAGGGAGTTGCTATTGACACCATATATATCGGTGGAGGCACGCCGTCAATAATCCCAGCGGTTAAACTAGATAAATTCATCAGAGCCACGTTATCAACAGTGAACTACAGCGGCAGTGAGATGACCATTGAACTAAACCCTGATAGCACAAGCGATGAATTTATATCAATGCTCAGCGAGTTGCCTATTACGCGTTTCAGCGTAGGAGTCCAATCATTAAATAATGACGTGTTAAGATTATTAGGACGCCCACACAATGCAGAACAGGCTAAACAAGTGCTAGATAAACTGCAAAACAGAACGAATGCCGCTATAAATGCCGATATTATCTACGATATACCTACTGTCAATCCTAGAGCAATTTATGAGACTTTACAGGAGCTAACGCTCTACAACCTAGAACATATATCAGCCTATTCATACTCCCCAGATACAGGCTACCTAACAACTGCGCCGACAGATGAGCCAGAGCAGACGGAGCATGTCTGCGCTATGCTGAAAACGGCAGGCTATGAACGCTATGAAGTATCAAACTTTGCAAAGGCAAGTTGCCGTTCGGTGCATAATCAAAAATATTGGGGGATGTCCGAATACATCGGCATCGGTGCAGGGGTGCACTCTATGCTCTACAACGAGAGACAGCGGATTCGCTATTCACACAAACCTAGCATTGAGAGCTACATCAACAATCCCATCGCAAGAGACGAGCTAGAAACATATACTGCGGAACAGGCAGCACTAGAAAGCGTAGTGTTCGGCTTGCGCCAGATAGACGGCGTTGATATTAAACTGATAGAAACTAGAACAGGACACAGCTTTGATACATCATTTCTGGAAAAGGTGCAATATTTAATAGCGCAGGAGTTATTATGCTATGAAAATAATTTTTTGCGTGCTACTGACAAGGGGTTAATGCTATTAAATCAAGTAATGTTGCACTTATGGAGCTAGTTGTTATATAATAAAGAGATGCAGTCAGCGTATATATTATCATTGGTCCGTTCAGGGCTTGGGGTGCTAACGAGCCGCGTATTCGGGCTTATCCGCGATGTGGTGATTGCTGGAGTCTATGGCGCAACTGGCTTGACGGATATATTCTTTGTAGCGTTTGCTATCCCCAACCTATTCCGTCAGTTCTTTGCTGAGGGAGCTATATCGTCCGCATTCGTCCCATTTTTAAGCGATAAACTCCACAACGACGGCAGAAAATCTGCCTGTACATACCTTACACAATTGCTATTAGTGCAAACGCTCCTAATGCTGGCAATCTGTTTTATATCAATGCTATTTGCACCCTATATAATCAGATTGTTTATGCCAGGTGCCACCTACAATATGTATGTGGTGCAGACTGGAGCAAATATTCTGCGGATAGTAATGCCGTATCTGTTCTTTGTAGGTATCGGAGGGCTACTTGCAGGCTATTTGAACCTGAATAACAGCTACTATGTAGCATACTCATCCACCGCTTGCCTCAATATAATGATGATAGTGGGTGCAACAGTAGGCTATTACCAAAACGGCAACATATATAGCCTTGCGTTCAGCGTATTCTTCGGCGGTACGTTCCAACTGGCACTGGTATATGTATATTCTTACCACAAAGGCTTCCGTTTTGGCAAGCTCTCGCCTGTGGACATAGACGTAAAACGTACATACAAGCTACTAGTTCCTTCTATTGCAGGCGTTTCTATAAGCCAGCTGAACTTTATGATAGGACGCATAGTAGCATCATACTTAGAGGCGGGTAGCATATCGTGGCTATTCTATGCTAATAGGCTATTCCAATTTCCGCTGGGTATATTTTCTGTCACGATTAGCACCGTCAGCCTGACGGAGCTTAGCAAGGCGCGTAGTTCAGGCGATGCGCAACAGGTCAAAAAACTGATAGACAAGGCTATTATTGCACTGCTACTTATAATATTACCAGCAACAATAGGTTTGGTAGTGTTATCGCAGGAGATTATTCAGTTAATATTTGCCAGACGTGCATTTACGCAATATGATGTGCTAAAGTCAGCACAAGCGTTGCAAATGTATTCTGTGGGCTTGCTCTTTTATTCGCTGGTGGCAATCTTTACGCGAGTGTTCCACTCTGAAAAGAATATAAAATATCCTGTTGTGGTGGCGGGGGTGTCATTTGTTGTCAATTTAATCTTTAATTTGATACTTATGCGCCCACTGGGGCATGCTGGAGTGGCACTCGCCTCAAGCATAGCTGCCGTAGCCAATGCATGGCTACTATACATAGGGATAAGAAGCTACAAGTTTAACATCAGACAACATTTAGGTTTCTTACTGCGGCTATTATTAGCCGTCTATGCAATGGTTGTTGCGCTGGTCGCTGGTAAAATGCTACACCTGCCAGTGCTACTCACAATCACCGCCTGTATGACACTATACTTCGGCGTGCTACACCTATCAGGGGTAAATATCAGGAAGATGATAAGGTAAGGCTAGCTTATCAATTCAGCTACTCAGGTCGTTCCATTCAGGATTGCCGTCACAAAAATCACAGCCTTCTAATCCTGAATATTCGCCAACGGCATTACTTGTCTGTCCACACCACTCGCATGTGTCCATAGAATCGTAAATACTAAAACAACAAGTACAAAAATAGTTGCCATCGTCCATAGGCACAACCGAGTCGGTATGACCACATGATGAACAGCCATAATAATCTCCACTATATAAATCATGGTGGTCATAACTTGGTGGACTTATTTCATTAACAATATCATTATAGCTAATCTGTTTGTCACATTTGGGGCAAACGAAATTATCATATAATTCAGGAATTATTATAGTCTTTCGGCAATGTGGACAAGAGGCTTGTAACTCTACAGAGTAATCCCTGCAAATCCTACACCTATACTCTATTAAAGAAATATCTTTCGTTATATTTATTATCTCCTTAGTGACAGCCTCATATCCACAATAGGAGCATTTCTCGGCATTAGTGAGAGTGCCTTTAATTTTATCATATTGTTCTTTATAGTAGCGTGCTCTATAAGGCTTGTATTTAGTTTTTAACTGATTATGCATTTCATTTATATCTGAAAAATGCTCGCTAAAAACATCCTTCCAATCTCCTATTAAAAGGCGGTTGAGGTCGTGCCAAGCCTCCATCTGGTCTGCGATAATCTCATCTTTCTCATTCTTATAATCAGGATGATAAAAATGCACCATCTTGTTTCTATGTTGCCTTACTTTATCTATGTTAGCTACCACATCTTTTTTAAGAGGTGTATTTAATGTCTCTTTTAATCTATCTTTAATTTCTTCAAATGATACAGATTTGAAATCTCCAACTAAAAACTTGTTCATACTAAGACTAGCTTTAGATGGAGAAACAATCAAAGTCCAATGCTCTTTTAGAATACGTGCTTTCAGAAATAATTCTATAGCCGTATAAAAATTGATAACAGCATATTTCAAGCCATCTTCGGGCTTAGATAAGTCTGCTAAAGAGCGTTTCATAAAGCCCATAGCATTTTCAACAAGCAAATCAAAAGTCCTTTCGTTATCTATAGGCATAATATCTTGCCTCCTTGCCTATCATAGGCTATCCCAACGGAAAGCAGTTGTCAATAGAAAAAGAGGCAACTATATACTTGATTGGAGTTATTATGTTGCAAGTGAACCTTGCCTTGTGAACGTGTGAATGGTTTTCTAAGGGCAGTCAGAGCTCATTGGGTATTAACGGGCGGGTTTGAAACCCGCCCCTACCCTCTATATGATAGGAGGGGAATTTTATTACCCCAAGTGGGGGCTTCTGATATTCATTAAGCAACTTTTTCTTCCTCAATAGCAACGTCAACGTTGCCATAGTCTAGCAACTCAAATATTTCCAGTCCCTTAAACCATGATAGTTTAGAAAATGGCAAGCCCTTGTCGGCATAGCTATTCAATGCCCCTATGAACGCACGTGCAACGGGGCAAGCACTACGCTCTTTGTCAGCCAGCACGTTTGCTAGAGCACTCTTAATAATCTCATATCCTTCAGCCTTAGTTAATTTAATCATAGCTACCTCCCCTTAAATTACGCGACGGATATCTATCCATCTTTTATACATACGAACTTCATATTCACTTTGTAGTGCCTTAGCCATTTCAGTAAATATGCCTAACTCCAAATCATTGTCTGCGTATATCTTTACAAGTGTTCTGTCAGTCTCAGACTTTATGTGAACAAACACGTCCGTTAATATACCAAGTAGAACAGTTGTCCGTCTTTCAAGTGCTACTTTGTCAGTAATAGTGCTATCCAAAAGTCTGTTTGCATAGTATATGCGCATATATTTTTTATAATTAGGTGCTCCCCAATCAGGAACACTCCTAACATCAAGTATTGCACACCTTTCGTTAGTAGCCCCATCACTTACCAGCGAATAAACACACTTGCTGGTGTTGTTTATATCGTCAGAAAGTGCAAACTCTTTAGAGTTCTTTATAGCTCCCAGCTCTTTATCATCAATAGGTTTTATCTTATACACTGCCCAACTCCTCTATGATTCATATAGTATAGGCGTTTTATTAAAAAGTCAAGATTATCTTGGAGGATTATATACTCAACTGGACTTATATGTCGCAAGGAGTCCTTACGTGGTGAACGTGTGAATGGTTTTCTAAGGGCAGTCAGAGCTTATTGGGTATTAACGGGCGGGTTTGAAACCCGCCCCTACCTTTTAATCTTTGACTAACCCTTAAAACCAGTGACAAAAAGAGGGGAGGGGACAGATAGCATGTCCTTCCCCAAGCACAAACTCATTATATCCTGCTACTACTAACAAAACGAACCCTAAAGGGTGCTGTTTGCCTTGTCACTTGACATGGGCCTAATAATACAATGAAAAAAGACGGTTGTCAAGAGCTTTTATAGCAACTATACAGGGAGAAATATGATACAATTATCCCCAAAGGGGAGTATAATAAAAGGCTAGCTTAATATAATGAATGAGGTGTTTATATGGCAGACGCCAAAAAGTTTATTCAACTAGAGTTTGCTCCTGATATGTATTATATCACGACAAACCTAAACAAAAAAAATGTGAACAAGATATGGTTTCACCATAGCAAACAAGGTTTCATACAATACACTGAAACACCTGAGGGATTGTTGGTGCTAGTAGATAATCCTGTTCATGATATAGCTACCGACATAGATTGGTGGAAAGCTAATAACTTGCCAAGAATAGCAGAAGTCTATGACGAGGCTATTATTAGAGAATATGGCATAGACGGAGA
This sequence comes from Candidatus Termitispirillum reticulitermitis, assembly GCF_054655775.1. NCBI lineage: Bacteria > Pseudomonadati > Deferribacterota > Deferribacteres > Deferribacterales > Termitispirillaceae (SeqCode) > Termitispirillum (SeqCode) > Candidatus Termitispirillum reticulitermitis. The sequence goes on from NZ_BAAIHG010000023.1 coordinate 12,800, forward strand.
AATCTATAAGAGGCTAGAAAAAGTAACCCTTATTGAAACTATGGAAGCGGCAATATAAGGTAGAAGAAGAGTTGTGGGGCAATAATGCAAACCCTACCCGATAAGCGGTGTTTGTGCCTAGACTAGGTGGCTGGCGTAGCTGTTATCACGCCAGCACTATGCGTTTGTTGTCGTTCTTTACAAATGCGTTAGTGCGGGTAAGGTCGTGTTCCGCAGTGCTAGCCGTTCGCCAATCTATCTTTGCTGTATATTCCTGTGCAAAAGCCATAGTCTTTATATACGCCTCGCTCTCACCCGTTTCCGATAGAGTTGACAGGGCAGATAGGTAGTTATATCTATACCCTGTTGGAATAATAACTCGCTCCTCATCGTTCACTACAAACTCTGCATTCATCATAATACGTGAAAGTCGCCCATTGCCGTCAGTAAATGGGTGTATTTCGGTCACAAGAAACTTTATGAATAAAGCCCTTGCAAAAGCATTATCTAGTTGTTGATATAGGGCAAAGCCTCTTTTCAACGTGCCAACTACAAGCTCAGGTTTTACAAATATGGTCAGCCCTGCTCTGTTGCTTTGCATCTTAAATATACCCGGATACGCTCCAACCCTACCGCCCATTATTAACTTATGGCGATGTTGCAGAATGTCTACCAGCTCGTCAAAATTACGTGGAGTTCTATTCATCTCCGCCTTGTCAGAAATTGTTTCGTAGGTGCTGATAATATCGTGCGAATCCTCTGGGCGACTGGCAGGAATCTTCCCCTCAAAGATTATCTCTTTTGCCTCATCTACTTCAAACTCAGTTCCCTCTATATAGTTGGAAAAATAAGCCTCATAAAAGCATAGATATTCATTGAAGTTGTCAATGGGTTTCCTAAAGACAGGGGCTAGGCTTTTCAAACCCTCATAGAGCTTGTAAAATAGCTTTTCTCTGTTAGGGTCATAAGCGTTCCCAGCTTTACGGGCTAATCCAACCTTGCTTACTAGTTTAGTTTCTCTAGTATTTTGCAAAGCCCCAATAATTTGGGTCAATTTATCAAATTTCGCCACCAACTCAATTTTAGGTGCAAGCACACTTGCATCGTCACGAAGTTTATTTAATGCGGTTACACCGTAGTTACGTATAAATTTATCAAGCTGTTCCTCTATTTCTACCTGTGATAGACAGCGATTATTGTGTCCCATCCGCATATTTTCAAGATATTTTCTTGCAAGTGAAGGCATATAGAGGTTGTCCATAAATGGAGTGTCCCCAGCTTGTGCACCGGCACCTTTGCGGGGATAGATAGTATATTTGCCAATGGTAGTAGGGCGCACCCTATCAGATATAATAAACACGTAGCCATTATCCGCAGGTTTCATCTCAAAGGCGGTTCTGCCATCAATGATAGCTTTAGGATATAGCAAGCCAACAATAGTCCAAATATTTCTTAAAACCACCTTGTCAACATCATCAGTCATATCGGTGGTATAGAGGCGGGCGGTCAACTTACTAGCCTTGCCTTGCTTGACAAGACGATGTATAGTTAAAGAGTTCGCCTTATCTGACAAGATAATGGTTGGTAGGATGTCCATAAAGAATCATTATAGCAATTTTTCGTCCAGTTGCAAGCAAAATGAAATTATTTGTTCAGTTATTAGCCAAATTTGCAATTTTTTGTCCAGTTGTAAGCAAAATGGGAGCATTTGGCGAGCTGTCTTAATCTGCCTTAAAAAGCATTTTTATTGCATTTTTCTGCTTGCAAAAGCATATTCTATGTGATATAATTTCGCTATGCCTCAGACTAATAAACTCTTTCAAACACCGCCTTATGCTGTTGAGGACAGCTTACGGCGTATTGGATTAAACCTCAGAATCGCCCGCAAGCGGCGCAAGCTAACTATCGCCCAAGTAGCGGAGAAAATCGGTGCTGGCGTTCGTGCCATTAGCGATGCTGAAAAGGGCAAACCCTCAACTGCCATATCTGTATATATTGCCCTTTTGTGGGCTTACGACCTCTTATGTGATATTAAAGACGTGGCAAGCCCGCTAAAGGATGTTGAGGGGCTGCACCTTGCCGAGCTGAAAGCAGGGCATTCTTTACGGACGGCGATAGACAATGATTTCTAAAAAGAGTATTAAAAACGAATGTTATGTATATATGACCCTGCCAGAGCAGGTTGCGCCCGTCACGGCGGGCAAGTTTATACTGGAGACAACACCTAGTGGCGAAAACGTGGGGCGGTTTGTTTATGGCAAATCATACCTAGCACGTTTTAACGCCGTGCCTATTGACCCTGTGGAGTTAAAACTCACCGATAAAGTCTATGAAACCACTATAATGAAAGGCGTGTTCGGTGCTATCCGTGACGCATCGCCCGACTACTGGGGACGCAGGCTGATTGAGCGACACATAAGCAAACCCAATGTATCTGAACTGGACTATCTACTAAACTCACCAGATGACCGCATAGGTGCGTTAGGTTTCGGACTGAATCAAACACCGCCTGCGCCAAAGCGAACGTTCAACAAGGTGATTGACTTAGAGCGACTACAACAAACAGCTGATGAACTTATACGTGAAGAGGCTGCACAGGATTCACTGCACATTCAGGTAGAGGAGTTAATGCTACTTGGCACGTCAATGGGCGGTGCACGTCCGAAAGCCGTTGTTTTCTCAGATAATTCGCTATATGTGGCTAAGTTTAACTGCGCAACTGACCGCTGGAATAACGCCATAGTTGAACACGCAATGCTACTACTAGCTAGTGTCTGTGGGTTGAATGCTGCCGAGAGTAAAGTCGTTCAGGTTGGCGACAGGGACGTGCTACTGGTAAAGCGTTTTGATAGAGAAAGCACTGTGGCGGGCTATCTGCGCCACCGTATGATAAGTGCCCTAACCGTGCTACGCGCTAGTGATGAGACTAGTGGGCGGGACAAGTGGTCTTATGTGTCGCTGGCTGAGGAGTTGCGCAAGTTCTCGGCTGTTCCAAAAGAGGATGCTAAGGAGCTGTTCCGCCGTATGGTGTTTAATGCATTGATTTCTAACACAGACGACCACCCGCGCAACCACGCATTTATAGCTAAAGACAGGTGGCGACTATCCCCCGCTTATGACTTAACGCCTAATCCTGTTATTAGTTTAGAACATCGCGACCTTGCTATGCAATGCGGTCAACAGGGGCGATTTGCCAGCAAGAGCAATCTATTATCTGAATGTCGCAGGTTGATGTTAGAGCCTGACGAGGCGATGGCAATTATTGACACAATGGCGGACGTTGTGAAAAACAGCTGGTATAAGCTCGCCCGCAAAGCGGGGCTATCAGAAAGAGAATGCGAATTGATACAAGGAGCGTTTGTATATCAAGGGTTCTTTAGCTAAAACCACCCTCTTGCTTTCCCCTACAAATTACTTTATAGTTTCTAATATGACAAACTATGAAGTGAACACTAATATTGAGCAACAGCGGAAGACTCTTACTGGCTTGCTTAAAAAAACTGATAACGAGAAAGTGTTGCTGCGCTGGCTCACGACTGAGCTTGCCTATACCAGCAATGCCATTGAGGGCAACACGCTCACCCGCCGTGAAACTGCTTTGGCTATTGAGGAAAACATTGTAGCAGGAGCAAAACCACTGACTGACTACATTGAGGCAAGAAATCACGCTGATGCTTTCAGGTTCATATTTGATGCTCGCAAACAACCCATTACTAAAAACCTTGTTTTAACTATCCACAGATTGATATTACAGGGGATAGACAACCTCAACGCTGGGGTATATCGTAGCGTTCGCGTGCGAATTTCTGGCTCACGGGTGGTATTGCCTAACCCACTGAAAGTGCCCGATTTAATGGAGGACTTTGTGCAGAATATCAACACCGATATGCCTACAGGTGCGATTGAGGCACATTTAGCACTGGTATCAATTCACCCATTTATTGACGGAAACGGGCGGACGGCTCGGCTGTTAATGAATCTAATGTTAATAAATGCTGGCTACGCACCTATAATAATCCGTCCGCGCGACCGCAAGCGATATATTGCTTGCATTGAAAAGGCACAGATGCATGGGGACAATAACCATTATATTCTCTTTATGTTGCGGGCATTGGAACGCTCCCAGCAAACGGCTATTGATTTACTCACAAAAGATGTACCTGATACTAAAAAACTGCTCAAAATAGGCGAGCTGGCAAGGCTGGCGGGCTTGCCTGTTAGCACACTACGCTTTTACATCGCCAGTGGCAAACTAACCCTCGCCAGCCGCACGGAATCAGACTATATGCTCTTTGACCCAAAACAGGCAGAGGAGCTAAAAGAAAACGGGGGCGCACCCGCCCCCTCATAGTATTAGAACGCTACGCCGACCCTGCCCGCAAGTGATACTCCTTTACTACTTCTAATTTTAGCATCATAACCATCGGCATTTGCATATACTGGCAGATACTTTGCCTGCACGCCTAACACAAAGTGTCCTATATAGAGGTTCGCCCCAGTTTCGGCTGCAAATGAAGCACCCAAGTAAGTATCTCTGTGTTTAACGTTAGGTCCACGTTGGTCAATGCCTATAGAGGATATATTTAAGCCAAGACCGCCATAAACATCAAGATATTTGCTCACCGGATACCTTGCCAAAAAGAGTACTGGAGTTTGCAATCCACTCACCTTGACCTTATGTCCGGGATGGTAACCGGCAGGCACTGTCCACTTCTCAGCAAATACAGGGTTCAAACCAAATTCAAAGCCGAAATTCCTGTTAAAAAAGACTTGCAGAGAACCGCCCACCTTAGCATTACTAATGCTATGCTTAGCAACAGCATTAGAGTCTTCGCGGTATTTCAGATTAGGCGCAGTGCCACCGGATATCGCTAAATTCCAGTGTCTGTTTTGCGGCAAATCAGCTCCAAAACGTTCCGCATAGCTAGGCTCGACGTCATCATAGGCATATAATGCCACAGAGAACACCATAAACACACCCCATGTCAACAATAACAACTTTCTCATGTAATTTCCCTCCTAATGGTAAAGTGTCTATTTCTAAATCTGGTTCCCCCTATCCCATTTGTCAAGAGAGGAATTGCAACAAATAGCATTAAGAATGAGTTTTATGTTTATGTGAGGTGGCGACAACTACTGATATGATGGCCAACCCTCCCCCATTTAGAGAGAGGGTGAAACAACTAGAACGCTATGCCCGCCCTGCCGACAAATGACACGCCACTGCTTTTAAGCTCAGCATCAAAATAAGCACCATCAGCGATATCTGGCACTGATACATACTTCGCCTGTGCGCCAAACATAAAGTTGCCTAGATAAATATTTACTCCCGCTTCAGCTGTGGGCGATATAAAACTTTCGGTCTGTTCATGTCTCCTCAGAGCAGAACCGTCAAAATAATACTGCTTAAAACTTGTAGATATTAAGTCCACGCCAACACCGCCATAAACATCAAGATATTTGTTCACCGGATACCTTACCAAAAACAGCATGGGAATCGTCGTTACCTCAACATCAATTGTGTATATATAACCAGCTGGTTCCTTCCAATCATCGCTCATAGCGGTAAAGCCAACCTCAAAACCAAAGTTTCTGCCGAAATAATACTGCCAGCTAGCACCAATATTAGCACCACTAAATTTGTGCTCAGCAGTGCTGTCCTTGAACTCCAAGTCAGGCGCAGTGCCACCGAATATTGCCAAGTTCCAGTGCCTGTTTTGTGGCAAATCAGCTCCAAAGCGTTCCTCATAGCTAGGCTCAATATCACCCTCATCTGCATATACCGACGCAGAGAACACCATAAACACGCTCAATGTCAATAAAAATAATTTTTTCATAAACCCTCCAACGTAAAGTGTATCTCCTGATTCTACCCCCCCCCCCTATCCCATTTGTCAAGAGAGGAATTGCAACAAATAGCATTAAGAATGAGTTTTATGTTTATGTGAGGTGGCGACAACTACTGATATGATGGCCAACCCTCCCCCATTTAGAGAGAGGGTGAA
>NZ_BAAIHG010000024.1:0-16925 GCF_054655775.1 Candidatus Termitispirillum reticulitermitis
ATATATCGCCACCGATTGGACTGACGCAGCAGGAGCATCTATACTCAAAGTGGCTAAAAACCCGCTATTCACAATCGGGTCAAAGAATATTCATCTATTCACCCCATACCTAAAAAATGCTGTCGTTCGTGTGCTGAATGATGAAAGCTCAATAAATATTTGCTTAAATTTAGGCATTAAACGTGAAAGGCTCATCGCAAAACGTGGTCCCTTCACTATTGAGGATAATATTTCCTTAATTAACAAATATAAGGTAGACTGCCTTATTACTAAGTTGAGCGGTGTTGCAGGCGGGTTTAATGAAAAACTAAGTGCTGGGATAGCGTGTGGTATAAATATTCTAATTGTCCTGCCTCAACCCCTCCCCTAGCATATTAAAACCTAACACAGTTAAGAGTATCGCTATACCGGGAAAAAACGACAGCCACCAAGCAAATAGTATATTATCCTTGCCCTCAGTCAGGATATTGCCCCATGATGGAGTCGGCGGTTGCACCCCCAGACCCAAAAAGCTGAGCGAAGATTCTACAAGTATCGCCCCCGCTACCCCCAACGTAGCCGAAACTACGACAACAGACGCCACATTAGGCAAAATATGCTTGAACATTATCTTCCACTTGGGAATGCCACCTAGCCGTGCAGCCGTTATAAAGTCTTGCTCACGCAACACAAGCGTCTGCGCCCGAACAAGCCTTGCTACGCCCATCCAGCCTGTAAGCCCTATCACAACCATAACGCTGAATATAGATGGAGCAACAAATGCAACTATAGCAAGTATTAAAAAAAATGTCGGAAAACAGAGCATTACATCTGTAAAACGCATTAAAATAGCATCTACATAGCTACCATAGTAGCCCGATACAAGCCCTATAGTCGTGCCTATAATGATAGAAGCCACTACCGAGACTATGCCTACAAATATTGATGTTCGCGCACCATAGAGCATACGTGAAAATACATCCCTGCCTAGCCCGTCTGTGCCGAATATAAACTCACTACTAGGTGGGCTGAACGCTTTATCAAAATGTATCTGCATCGGCTCATAAGGTGCAAGTAGCGGTGCAAAGAGTGCAACAAATACAAATATGGCAACGAGTGCTAAGCCTACCCTTTTCATCTGTCGCCACCATAGCGCACACGCGGGTCTGCCACTGCATACATAACGTCTGCCAATAAATTACCGATAAGCGTAAGGATTGCCCCTATAACTAATATACCCATAACGGTAGGATAATCACGCATAACTGCTGATTGATAAAATAACTGCCCCATACCGGGGATAGAAAATATTGATTCAAATATTACCCCGCCGCCTATTAGCCCTGGGACAGATAACCCTAGCATAGTGATAGCAGGCAGCAGTGCGTTCTTGAGCGCATGCTTAAATAATATAGTCCGCTCGGCTATTCCTCTGCTGCGGGCAGCCAGTATATATTCTGATGATAAAACATCTAACATAGAGCCACGCACAAACCTGCTCATCCCCGCAAGCCCGCCTATGGTGGATATAAAAATAGGCAGTATCAGATGTTTAACTAAATCTACAATCTTGCCACCTATAGAAAGGTAGTCGTAATTATACGATGTCAGCCCCGATATTGGTAACCAGCCCAGCACTACGCCAAATAAATACATGCATAAGAGTGCCAACCAAAAGGTAGGCACGGCAAAACCTATAAAGACGATAAGCGTTGTGGCTCGGTCGTATAAAGAGTCCGGTTTCCACGCCGAAAGCACCCCTAACGCAATTGAAAAAGTAAAGATTAAGAGTAACGCAATAACGTTTATACCAAGTGTTACCCCTATCCTCTCAGAGATTTTATCTAACACGGCTCTGCCGTCCCGCGAAAACGATATGCCAAAATCAAGCCTGACGACTTTGCTTACCCAGTCCATATACTGAACGTGGAGCGGTCTATCTAATCCGTATAGTTGAATAAATTTCTGCCTAGCACTCTGGCTATATTGCGGGTTCATAGCAGACTCCACATCAACGGGTGAACCGGGCGCAAGGCGGATAATAAAAAAACATACCAACGTTATTCCAATGAACAATGGAATTAGCGATAGAATACGTTTTATAATATATCTAGCCATATAGTAAAACCATAGCAGAAATAACGGGGCGGTGCAAATACAAACTTCCTAACTTTCTTCCACTAGATAGGAGAGATGTGCGCATAATAAAACACCTATGCTATACTGAGCCTCTAAAAACTCATACTACTCTCAAAAAATCTTGCTAGCAATAAATATGGACAATACGTGCTTTATACGAGCGCATACTTCATCAGATACAACTTCGCCAGCATAGCCAATATGCCATAAAAGACCACTAAACCTAGCAAATCAACCACTACTATTCGCCGAAAACATTTTTTCGCCAATGGATAGCAGTCGTCTGCTGCCTTATGCACAATCTCGTCTGCTGACGATACCACATCAAAAGCAGAACCAAGTTTATGCGCCATTTGCATGATATTCGGAACTCTTTGCTTATAATAGTGCAGGATTACTGCACTAATTACCGCCTTTGTCACACGCTCAAATGAACGCACCTGCCAAATCCCGCTCCACAGAACAGGGGCATAACGCTTGATATGCGACCAATATGGCTTTATGCTACGAATGCCAATGATAAGCCACTTGAGCATCCACGCAAACCTTGCCACACCGATACAATATAGCACTGGTGCAGTATGCGAGAACTTAGCCACAATACACACAACGGCAACAACGATAAAGAACAGGTCAATGGCGACCGTCTGTTTGAACGTTCGCCACCAACCATTGTCCAGCATATTCAGCTTGTCTTGAACTCGCCTCTGAACCTTTTCTACTTCAGGGGCAAGTTGTTCGTAAATAAACCTGTCAATCGTGTCACGAATAGCCACAACTTACCTCTCCTTGAACTTTTGCACCGCTCCAACAATGAATGAACTAGAGGAGAACTTCCGTTCTATGTCACCACCCGATTCACACAAATCAGCGACCATATTACCGAGTATGCCTGTAATAGCAGTAGCAACGCCAGTGTTGATAATTGCGCCACCAATACTTCCAACGAAAGGAATAAACTTGAGCAAATTCCCAGCAAACGACTGTCCTATTGCTGTTGTGAGCACAGCGGATGCCACGTTCGTCACGACCGCCTTTCCTAAGCTAACCCCGTAAATTGAAAATATCTTAAAAATCATAGCCGTTTGGATAGGCACCAACAAGGCGGCATCGCTAAATGGTATCGGTGAAAGCGCAACTGCACCTGCTGCAACAGTAGCCTTTGTGATAATCGTATTTGCTTCCTCACGCTTAAGTTTTAGCAGATATTGCTCTGCTTTCTCAATTGAATAGTCAACCAGCTTTTTCCAGTTGCAAGATGCGGCAAGTGCAGGGTTATTATTAGCGTTCACGCTCAACCTAAAAACATTTACCCCCGCAAGCTTTTCATTAGCAGTTGCCAACATATCGTTTAGCTGCTTTTCATCCGGTTCATCAACCTTAGTAAGCAATAGACATACAGGGAAACCCTCGCGTTTAATCCGCTTTATTAGCTTTATATCAAGCTCGGTAATGCGCTTGTCAGCGGCAGGAATAGCATACCAGACTATATGATATTCAGACTCAGCAAGAGAATCTAATATAAGCCTTTCATAATGCCTTTGTTTGTCGTCACCAAGCTCATAGCCCTCACTGTCATAGATAGTGAAACTTTCATGGTCATAAGGTATAATACCCCTAGTCATTGGCTCTGCTACATTGCCGACAGGGGCAACCTCCCGTCCGAATACGTAGTTGATAACAGACGACTTGCCTGCCCCTGTCTTCCCGATAATTAAGATGTTGGGTTTATTTATATCAACCCAACCTTTCGTGTAGGTTATCATCAATTTCCTCAAACATTGTGGAAATCAAATCGTCTAATCTATTAGATGTTTCTTCTAGGTGGCGATTAAACTCTTCTATATTTTTCAGAGTAACACCCCCCCCAAACAAATTCGCAATCTTATCAAAGATTTGTCCTATCTTAGAAAGAATAGTATCAGGTGCGGGTGCATTGTTTTTAGGCTTAGCAAACGCATCTTCTATCAGCTCGTAGTATTCCGATGCATCAGTTACCACAGCTTTTACCTCATCGGTAAAGCTTTTTGCTAAAGCCTTTGCTCTATTAGAAACCAAGTCCTTTAGTCCGCTTATCTCCATTTTATCCTCAAAGTTTGTCCGTTTGGCACTTTCAATGCATTCAGTCTCAAACTTTTGAATTTTTTCTTGCGCACTACTCCTCCACTTCTTTAGTTGTGAGTGGAACACTTTATTGAAGTTATAGAACGTGCTGTTTTGGAGTTCATCCAGTAGCTTATCTCTGCCAAAAGGTTCTATAGGGGCTTGCCATGGTTTAGCATGCGCCTCTGCGCATACATCAACCACGACATATTTTCTCTGCTCCTCAGGCAACCCCTTTTCTAGTCGCTCCCTATAAACAGTCTTTTTGGTCTCATAACCGCTATTGTCCGCTTGGGTTAAGACAACAATTACCTCATAGCCATAACTTAACAGGTCTTTAAGGTAATCAAGCTCAAAGTCTTGTATCCTATCGCTCTGATATGACATACAATACACTATGCCAGAAATCATCTTGTCAAACGACAACGTAGAGAGAAGTTTCTCGTCTATAACTTTTTTCCAGTCGTCAGTTTTGTTTGACTCTAGCCCCCAGCTGTCATAGACGTTTATTGAAACGTCAGAGTTATTGGGGGACGGGAATGTGACTTTCTGAAATTTACCACGTTGCGTTACGGGTGAGCCTGTGCCAACCTCACACACCTCTTTATCTGCAAGGTAGTTGATTAGCGAGCTTTTGCCCACGCCAGATTGCCCTAAGACCATTACATTTACTTGATTATTCATTATATCGTCTCCCCTTTTGTGAAAAATCCCTTTACCTTACCAAGGCTACTGCTTACCGTTCTTTTCCTTAAAGTATCTCGTGACATCGTCAAGGAATGACTTGCTCTCCAACATCTTTTCAACATCAAAGGTCACCGTTTCGCCGTTAAACGCACCTTTGCGCTGCCTGTAGCATACTTCAGAGAACGCCTTGCCAAGTCCATAAGTAATAGCAGCAGCTACACTTGCGTTGAGAAGTCCACCAAGAAGATTTCCTAAACCAGGGATAAGCTTGAGCAGGTAACCTGCAAGCGTTTTTCCTAGCTTTGCAACAACACTATTAAGCAAAAAGGGCATAACACGTTTAGCTCCGCTGATTTCAATGCCATAAATTCCTGCGAGCTTAATCAGCATTGCTGTCTGGATACCTACTAACACTGGTGCATCAGCAAACGGAATTGGTATTGAAGCTGTTGCTCCAGATGCAATGACATAGTTATTGATTGCAGAATTGGCATGGGAGTGCTTTTGCTCCAGCCACTCACCATTTAGTGCTACCACATAGCGGGTTCTAAATACGTTAGGCAGTTGCTCATAAGACCACTCAACCAGCTGAGCCCAGTCGCAAAATGGAGCAAGTGCAGGCGTATCCTTAACGTGTATGCTTAGTCTAAACACCTTTACCCCCGCAAGCTCTTTATTAGCAGTTGCCAGCATATCGTTTAGCTGGCTTTCATCCAGTTCATCAACCTTAGTGAGTAGCACGCATACGTGGAAACCCTCACCCTTAATCCGATTGATTAGCTCTATGTCAAGGGGGGTAATGCGCTTGCCAGCGGCAGAGATAGCATACCACACCAGATGCACTGCATCTTCTGCCCGCACGTCTTTATGTTTCAGCAGGAAATCGTCAAAGATTAGCTGTTCATAGTGCGTTTGCTTGTCGCTACCAAGCTCATAGCCCTCGCTGTCGTAGATATTCACAGTATCGCTAGGATATAGTGTAATATCTTTTGTGCAAGGCTTGCCAGTGCCAGCCTCAGCCACCGTCTCATTAAAGATATAGTTGACCACTGACGACTTGCCCACGCCTGTCTGTCCGCAAATCAGCACGTTAGGTATCTTTTGCTCACCTAACATTTTCTTGATTGCCAACTGCACCGCTTCAGGGGAAAACTTGCTCATGTCTAAATTAACTAACTTCGTTTCCATTGGAAACCTCCATATTTTAATCACGCCACGTCAGTTTTTCACACATTTGTGTCAAAACCTGCTACAAACTTTGCAAAGTTGTTATTTTATTTCTGTTTTTTGTTTCTGCCTTAGGTAAGCAATATGTGCCACACATGGGATAGTTACACTATATGCAGAACTAGCTATTTGCCATACGGTCAATGCCCCCGTGATAGCCCAACCTATTCGTCCCAAAAAGAAGGATATTCCCCTAGTAAGGGCAGGATTAGTCGCAAACGCCAAACCATGCCCCGATACAGCCCTTGACATTACATTTGCTACGGTTACTGCGGTTTTATAGGGAAAGAACCCTCCTTTCACAAGCATTACCCCACGCATTGCCGCCTGAATAGCAACTATCGGTAAAGCCTTTGGAATACTGCCAAAGTATGAGTAATTAGCTTCTTTTAGAAGTGCTTCTTTTTGCTCATCGTTCATCTCCTTATACATATTCTCAAGCATTTTCACCTGTATTTCACGTTCAAGGTCTTCAACATACATATCTGAATTAGTTTTCACCCCTAACTTACTAGCCACATCGCTAACTATCTCAGCATAAGGAACGCCATGTCCTCTGTATAAGTTGGCTATGGTATTGCCACCGAATAGCTGAATTTCGTCAACAATTTCCTTCACATACTTCTTGTGATTGGGATGGTGCATCTTGTATTCAGGTTTAGCTGAAAGCCCTTCTGTAGATTTTTTCAGGATATACCCAACAAGCGGTTCCAAATCATCGTTACTGCACTGTTTTAATAAATCGTCTAAACCTTTGTCCTTTAACATACAACACAATCTCCTTTGCCTATTGGCAACTTTTTTATTTTGTCAAACTAATCAAGGTTATTTTTACAAAGTTGACGAGTGAAAACTCCCTCCCCCTAGACGGGGGAGGAAAAGCCCGTCTTTATTGCCTAAAGCTTTTCTTTGACTTGCAAAAATATTTGTGATATAAAGGGGAAAATAACGTGTCAAAATAACCTTGATTAAATTTACAAAGTTTTTTATTGGCTTATGAGCTATTACTGGAGCATATTTAACGTGCTTTCGTCAAGCGTAAAAAGCAGTCTCCATAATCGCCACCCTTGCTCATTTTGATATAAAAAGCCGTATTAGAAATGAGGTGTTATTATGAATGCTGTTATCTTTTAACCAAATATTCAGCCAACGCTAAATCTTCACGTAGGGTTATTTTAATATTATCAGCAGATGAGGCAACCACAGCTACATCGTAGCCTATGTATTCAAATGCACTAGCCTCATCAGTAAGTGCAATACCATTCTGTTTGGCAGACTTGATAGCCTCTATTAAACGTAACCTCTCAAAGACCTGCGGAGTATGCGCCTGAAAAATACTATCCCTAGCGAGCGTTTCTAGCACCCTATCATCTTTAACGCGCTTTATGGTATCCCTAGCGAACATGCCGCATATCGCGCCACCACATTGCAGTGCAGCCGATATAACACGCTCAACAATACTCTTTGTTATAAAGGGGCGCACAGCATCGTGAACTAATGCATACTTCCCAGAGGCTAGCTCTAAAGCATTTAGCACCGTTTCAGCTCTGTCAGCACCGCCGACAGATAACTTTACACTAACACCCGCAAGCTGCGCCGCACTCATTACAAAATCACTATCAGAATCCAGTGCGCCAACTATATATTCTTTATAGTTATAAGTATTTTTCAATGCTTTAAGGGTGTGATACAAGATAGGTCGCCCATCTATTAAAAAAAATTGTTTTTTAGGCGCACCCACTACACCACCAGAAAACCGCTTGCCCACCCCCGCTGCGGGGATAATAGCCGATACGCTACAAGCTTGCATGTATCACCAACTGAATAATTATGCGCTTCAACACCGCCAAAATCGCCAAAGCAACTATAACTGACACATCAAACACCCCTAGTTGCGGAACTATCCTGCGAACACGTTCCAAGAGTGGTTCAGTTAGATAATATATGATTTGTGCATGGGTGCTTTGCATAGCAGGGGACAGCCACGATAAGAGTGCCCTGAGCACAAACACCCACATGTATATATCCAACATAGTGACTATTGATAAGACGAAATGTGAGGCGGCATCAGACACCAAAATTAGCGGCACTAGCACGCCCAAATGCAATAATGCTGCCATTATGAAGTTAAGTCCCGTCATTAACGCTATAGATATCAACGCTACTGATAATATAGCTGGCACCGCTACAAAATTGCTACGGATGGGCAGGATAACACGAACAGCCTTTATCCAAATAGCACCAAGCCTATAAAATAACGTGAACGCACTGCTGGCAATAGAGGACGCAGTCGCACCAAGCAGTATAGCCAATATGAAAAAACACCCCAAAAACGCAATTAAGTCCCTATACGTCTGCATTATAGTGATACCAGCATTCATTCGAGAAAAAAATGCTGAAAATAGCCCGTCAAGAAAGCCTAACACCAGTATAAACACAGGGATATATTTATCGCTGTCAGACTTCGTGCCCTTTATTCGCTTGAATATAAAATCAGTCATAACGCCAATGGTCTTACCTATAGCATTAAAGTTAAGCTCCTGCTGAGTGAGTGCCCAGCGCAAAAGCAATACGATAATATAAAACTTGACAGCAAAATCTATCACGCCCACCCCCTATATCTTTAAGACAGCTAAAAATGCCTCTTGCGGCAGGTCAATGCGACCTATCTGCTTCATACGTTTCTTGCCCTCTTTCTGTTTTTCCAGTAGTTTACGTTTACGCGTAATATCACCGCCATAGCACTTAGCGATGACGTCCTTACGATACGCCTTTACCGTGCTACGAGCTATAATTTTATTACCTATCGCCGCCTGTATAGCTACCTCAAACATCTGACGCGGAATAACCTCCTGCATCTTTTCTACTAATTCACGCCCTTTATACTCCGCTTGGTCTTTATGTATAATTATACTCAGCGCATCAACAGGTTCTTTATTTATCAATATATCAAGTTTTACAAGGTTAGCTGCCCTATAGTTTGACAGCTCGTAGTCAAATGACGCATAACCACGTGAAATAGATTTTAATTTATCGTAAAAGTCTGTCACAACCTCCATCATAGGTATTTCATATTCAAGTATAATCCTCTGTGCACTCATATAGCGCATATTCGTCTGCACCCCGCGCCTAGCCTGCAGTAGCTGTATGACACCGCCCACGTAATCTGACGGCAAAATCACAGTTGCTGATATATATGGCTCCTCTATCAACGCTATTTCGCCACTGACAGGCAACATCGCTGGATTATCAACAGATATTTTCTCGCCGTCAACCTTTTCTATCTTAAATATAACAGTCGGCGCAGTGGAGATAAGGTTTAAGTTAAACTCACGCTCCAGCCGTTCCTGCGCTATCTCCATATGCAGCAACCCTAAGAAACCGCATCTAAATCCAAAACCCAATGCCTGAGAGCTTTCTGGCTCAAAGGTGACGGAACTATCATTTAGTATCAATTTTTCTAATGCATCCCGCAGTTCCTGATAGTCTTGAGGGTCTATGGGGTATAATCCGCAGAAAACAACAGGTTTTACAACCTTAAAACCGGGAAATGGCTCAAGCGTCTTTCTATTCGGATGAGTCACTGTATCGCCTATCTTTACCTCATGGACATCTTTAATAGCCGCAGTGAAAAAACCCACTTCGCCCGCTTTCAGCTCTGACACGGGTAGCGATTCAGGGGTGAAAACCCCCATTTCGGTAATCTCATATTCACTATTGAGCGACATTAGGTTCACCTTATCGCCAAGTCGCATAACGCCGTCTATCAAACGCACCAGCACCACAACGCCGCGATAGCTGTCAAACCACGAGTCAAATATCATCGCCTTTAGAGGGGCATTTGCATCTCCGCTAGGCGGCGGTATCTGCTTAACTATTGCCTCTAGTATCTCTTTTGTGCCTATCTTTTCCTTTGCACTGGCAAGGATAGCACCGCTGGCATCTATACCTATTACATCCTCAACCTCGTGCTTTACCCGTTCAGGGTCGGCACTGGGCAGGTCTATCTTATTTATAACAGTTATGAGTTCTAGCCCTTGGTCAACCGCCATATACGCATTAGCAATGGTCTGCGCCTCAACCCCTTGCGAGGCATCCACCACAACCAGCGCACCATCGCAAGCGGCAAGGCTACGCGATACCTCATAAGTAAAATCAACGTGCCCAGGCGTATCTATAAGATTAAGCTGGTAGGTAAGTCCGTCTTCCGCTTTATATGATAATCGGGCAGTCTGCGCCTTGATAGTAATACCGCGTTCTCGCTCAATATCCATATTGTCAAGCACCTGTGCCTTCATATGGCGTTTATCCAGTCCGCCTGTATATTCAATGAGCCTATCGGCAAGGGTTGATTTGCCGTGGTCAATGTGCGCTATTATGCTAAAATTGCGTATATTAGATGCCATAAATTTTTATTGTATCATTCATCTGACAGGGATGCAAGCAGGTAAGATTTAGCAATAATGTAGTTATTACCTTGAACGAATAAATGCTATACTAGCTTATGAATAGTCGCTTCATACATCTATCTGGTATCGTGCAGGGGGTGGGATTCCGCCCGTTTGTATCTAGGCTGGCAGCTGAGCTACACATACTAGGCTACGTTCGCAACACGCCAGCAGGGGTGGAGATAGTGGCACAGGGAGAACCCGCTACCACAGACGACTTTACGCGTAGGTTAGTGAAAGATGCCCCTGCGAATGCTCATATAGCTGAAATATCTGTTATGGCAAACACAGAGAGCACTACATATAAAGCATTTGAGATACTAGCTAGCGTTGCAGACGATAAAACTCGCTATAAATACACGGGGGCGGTCTTTGTGCCAACTGACCTTGCAATCTGCAAAGATTGCTCTGCGGAGCTAGCAGACCCCAAGAACAGGCGGCATGAATACCCGTTTATCAACTGCACTAACTGCGGACCACGATATACCATAATAGAAAATCTGCCCTACGACAGAGCAAGCACCACTATGAAAGTCTTTGAGATGTGCCCAGAATGTGCGGAGGAATACAAAAACCCTGCCACTAGTCGCTTCCACGCCCAACCAAACGCCTGTGCAGATTGCGGAGCGCACCTTTATATAAATACAACTAATGGTAGATTACAAGATATTGAAGCGGTGAAATATATAGCAGGGTTGATAGATAGCGGAGAAATTGTAGCCGTGCGCGGAGTAGGTGGCTATCACCTGATATGCGATGCCTATAACGACAGCGCAGTGTTAAAACTACGCCAACTGAAACTGCGCCCTACAAAACCTTTTGCTGTGATGTGTGATGACTTGTCAATGTTAAATGCATCTAGCGAGGTGTTAGCGGCAGTATCGTCCCCGCAAGCACCGATAGTTATCTTTGACTGGCAAAATGCCCCGATAAGCCAACATATTAACCCTACTAGCTCACAGGTAGGCGTGATGGGCGCATATAGCCCCATACATAAGCTAATATTAAAATATACGACCCATAAATGTATAGTGGCAACCAGTGGCAACAGGCACGATGAGCCTATATGTTATGAGCCAAACGATGCCGAAAGGCGACTAGCACACTTCACCCCGCATTTTTTGCACCACAATAGAGATATTAAGACGCGGATAGATGACAGTGTCGCAAGGTTCACAGCAGGTGAACTGCGGATTATCAGACGCGGGCGAGGGTATGCTCCGTTTCCCGTGTCAATAGCGCACAAATCTAAGTATAACATTATATTTGGCGCGGGGGCGCACCTGAAGAATACTATTGCTATATCAAAAGGGAAATACGCCTTTGTGAGCCAGCATATAGGCAACTTAGACAACGCAGATACGGACGACTTCTACATGGAAACTTACATACAGATGACACGGCTATTAAACTGCACACCTGAGCTTGCCGTATGCGACCTGAACGAGAGCTACTTTTCAAGCAAATTTTGTGAGCGACATGCTAGCCCAATAATGCGTGTTCAGCACCACCATGCGCACCTATTTGCGGCAATGGCGGAGCATAATATTACTGGGGATGTGCTGGGCGTTATCTTTGACGGCGCAGGGCTTGGTAGTGACGGCGCAATTTGGGGCGGGGAGTTTTTTGCTCTGACGGATGGACAGCTAAAGCGCGACAGACACCTTGAATACGTGCCTCAGCCAGCTATGAACACAGCAGCAATCTACCCTGCGAGAATGGCTCAATCATATTTGATGAGCGCAGGCGTATGGGAGCAAGACTACTGGGGAGCGAAAATGGGGTTGACCGCTGAGATAGTTCAGCTAAATGGAGCGTTGATAAACAACAACAAAACCGTGCGGACAAGCTCTGCAGGACGGCTGTTTGAGAGCGTAGGAGCTATGGTGCTCGGAATAAATAAGAACGAATATGAAGGACAGGCGGCGGTCGCACTGGAAGCTATAGCTGGCACTGATAATAACGTGTATAAATACGGCTTACCCAGCAGAGAGCTTGCTATAACGCCTATTATCAGACAAGTTGCAGAAGATATAAAGAGTGGCGTAGTAGCAAATGTCATATCGGCACGCTTTCACAATACTATTGCAACTATGATTACCGATAATGTGCTGGATATGGCAAAAACATATAATATTAAACGTGTAGTGCTAGCGGGTGGAGCATTTCAGAACTGCAGACTATTGGAACAAACGGCAAAACTGCTGACGGCAAGGAGTATAGAGTGCATAATCCCAAGACTAATACCTATCAATGACGGCGGAATATCATTAGGGCAGGTGTTCTACGCAAATATTGCTCCCAGCATAGCCCTTTAGCCTGTAAGACGACAGCACAAGAAATAACATTGCCGATATTAGGAAAGACACGGCACTGACAACATCGCTATGCGTTATGAAGTGTGCTACAACAGCTACAAATATTGCTAGAATAGCTGACAGGAAATACACGCCGAATACCATTGTAAGCCCCGCATTATCGGAGATAATTATACGCACCCGCTCGCCCGTGCTGAAAGTGTCCGCATTAGGCGGTGTTATCTTGAATATGCGCTCGCTGTTAGAGGAGCAGACGGCATCGGCACGGCAGCCGTTGCAAGCGGAGCTTACCTCTGTGCGCACGTAAATGCTGTGAGCTGTGGTGTGCTCAATCAAGCCGAAAGTTTCGCAGACATTTTTTGACATAACACTCCTACAACCCTTATTCTATCATAATCTAAAAAAAAGTGAAAAAAATGCAAAAAAAGTGTTGCATATAGTTGAAATGTGGTGTATTAAAGCGTCAAGTTGTTTGTTTTATAACTTTATTTATAAAGACGAACTTCAGGGAGGATGCCATGATGAATATGGGACAGATGGTTCAAACTGCACAACCGCACCAGTTATCACACCCGATGATGCATATACCTATACCACCAATGGGGCAAATGTCTGAGATGCAACGTGAAACTTACAGCGAGCAGATGTCTGATTTTGATGGAGCAGAGCCTCCGAGTCGACACCGAAACCGCGCCGCATTCCGCAGACGATACTATCCGAATGCAACCGCTTATGAGTGGAACGACTGGAAATGGCAGCTTGCCAACCGCATCACTGACGTTAACGAACTATCTAAAATGCTCATCCTTTCTGACTCTGAACGGATGATACTCACAAACCACCGCGAACAGTTTCCCTTTGCTATCACACCATACTATGCATCGCTACTAGACCCTATTGACGATACCGACCCATTGCGTCTGTGCGTCGTGCCGCGTGATAGCGAACTACTATCAGACGGCGAATTTGCCGACCCGCTGGGAGAAACGCATGACGAGGTTGCTCCCGGTCTAGTTCACCGCTATCCCGATAGGGTGCTATTTTTAGCCACCAACTATTGCTCTACCTATTGTCGCTACTGCACACGTTCACGCGTTGTGGGGCAGAGGGAATGTTCGCACTCTCGGTGGGCACAGGCGTTGGACTACATTAAAGCGCATAGGGAAATTCGCGATGTGTTAGTGTCAGGCGGCGACCCATTGACAATGCCCGATGATGTGCTGGATGGGCTATTAGCGCAAATTAGAGCTATAAAACACGTTGAAATCATACGTATAGGCACAAAAGTCCCCACAGTGCTACCACAACGCGTAACGCCGTCACTAGTAAAGGTGTTAAAGAAATATCACCCGTTGTATGTCAGCGTCCACGCAACCCATGCAGACGAGTTCACTGAGGAGAGTATCAAAGCCTGTGAACGGCTTGCAAATGCGGGCATCCCGCTGGGCAGTCAGACGGTGCTATTGCGCGGAGTAAATGATGACCCGTTTATCATGAAGAAGCTGATGCATAGGCTGATGGTTTCCCGTGTGCGTCCATACTATCTGTATCAGTGCGACCCTGTAGTTGGAACAAGGCACTTCCGCACATCTGTGGCAAAGGGTGTTGAGATTATATCTAATCTGCGTGGCTGGACGACTGGCTATGCTGTGCCTACGTTTGTGATAGACGCCCCCGGAGGAGGTGGCAAGATACCGATAAATGTTAATAATATTTGCGGCGAAGATAATGGGGATTTGCTTATTATGAACTATGAGGGGAAGATTTTCCGCTATCCGCAGGCGGATAAGGCGAGCTACAGTCAATGCGTGTAGGCTTTACTTATGACCTTAAAGACGACTACTTAAAGGCGGGCTATTCGGCTGAATATACGGCAGAGTTTGATTCTGAGCTAACTATAGACGCTATTGCAGAAGCGTTAGAGTCGCTGGGACATAGTGTTGATAGGGTAGGCAACTTCGCCGCACTATCGGCTAGATTGGTTGATAGCAAGCTTGGCAATAGTAATTGGGACATTGTTTTTAACATCTGCGAGGGGGTTCGCGGGTTCGGGCGTGAATCGCTAGTGCCTGCGATGCTTGATGCATATAATATCCCATATACATTCAGCGGTCCGCTTGTTCATGCTATTACGTTAAACAAAGCTGTCACAAAAATAATGTTACGCGCCGCAGGACTACCCACAACTGAGCATACGCTAATATCAAGTGTTGATGAAATCGCTAACCCGCCCTTTGATTATCCCGTATTTATAAAAGCCGTTGCTGAGGGGACAGGCAAGAGCATCACGCCAGAATCTAAGGTTAACAACGGCACAGAACTGCAAGAACGTGTCAAGGCGATGCTAACGCATTTCAAGCAACCTGTCATAGTAGAGCCACTCTTGACGGGCAGGGAGGTGACAGTTGGCATTGTAGGCACAGGCGAGTGGACACAGGTGGTCGGTGTAATGAATATCGGCTTTACAGACAAAGCTGACAGCGATTTTCATTCATATTTTAATAAAGAAAATTGCGATGAAGCGGCAATATACGAACTAGCTGTTGATGACTATGCGCAAAAATGTGCTATACTGGCGGTAAAAGCGCATAAGGCACTGGGCATCTGCGATGCATCGCGGGTAGATATTCGTGCTGATGGTGCGGGAGAGCCACAAATAATGGAAATAAATTCGTTGCCAGGGTTAATGCCCGGACATTCCGACCTTATCCTGTTAGGGGAAATGGCGGGTTATAGCTATGGACGTATAATAGAGGCAATATTTGAATCTGCCTTAATGAGGTATAGATGAATATAGTTATCGCCTTTGAAGAACCGCCTATTGATAGGACTGACCTAAACGACGTGCTGGAACAGGCGAACTTTCTGAAACAGCACCTTGAGCCTGACCATGAGATATCCAACCTAGCCTACACTGGCGAAGTATCTAATTTTGTAGAGCAGCTTTCAGATGCCGATATAGTGTGGAATCTCTTTGAAACATTTAGGGGGCGTGAAGAGGCTAGCTATCTCGGTGCGGCACTGCTTGATATGGCTGGGGCACCTTTCACGGGTAGCGGTGTGGCTGCACTGGCGGCGGCATCTGACAAACGTATTGTAAAGGGGATACTTGCTAATGTCGGTGTTGCAACGCCCGATACATATAGACCTAATAAAAACTTCAGAGCGGGCAAGTGGTTGTTCAAGCCTGCGCTCACGCATGGCTCGGCAGGCATAACAGATGATTCGGTGATAGATGCTAGGACAGAGCTAGAAATGAAACTGTCAATGATGACCCGATTGACCACTAACTACTTTGCAGAGAGATATATAGACGGGGATGAGTATAGCGTGACGCTACTTGATAATGAAGGCATCCTAACAGCGGTGTCTTGTGCCAAGATGCAATTTAACAACTACCCTGAGGATAAGCCTAAAATCTTGAACTTTGACTCTAAATGGTCTGAATATAGCAATGACTACAAGCAAACATCACGTAGTTTTGATGTGCCTGTCGCTCTTGCAGAGCAGCTCCGCGAGCTGGCGGAGATAACAGCCAATGTATTTGGCTTTGCGGGTTTTGCACGTGTTGACTTTAGACAGGATAGCGCAACAGGCAATCTATACGTGATAGATGTCAACCCAAATCCAGCACTAAGTGCCGATTCCGGGTTCATAGCGACCTGCGCCAATGCTGGTATAGATGCCAAAACAACGCTAGAACGCATAATCAAACGGGCGTTGATGCACTAATAAACCCTCTCTATTTTTTCTCTTGACAACCTCCCCTTTTTGTGTTATAGTTCACATACAATTTAGTTAAGCTATGAGGGAATCAGGCTGGTGGAAGTTCTTTATGTATATATGTTATGTATATATTTAGGGGGTATTCTATCAGCTTTTTTTATTTGTTTAGTAGTTGCAGGGAGGCTTGTTTATGTCATTTAGTGTTTATACTAATACGGCGGCTGTGTTGGTGCAGGGAGGTATCAGCAGTAGTGCGAAGGCATTGTCACATTCAATAGAGGGGTTATCTAGTGGGTTG
>NZ_BAAIHG010000025.1:0-16799 GCF_054655775.1 Candidatus Termitispirillum reticulitermitis
ACGCCCCTAGAGTTAACAAAGTCCTCGTCCGCGAATTCATTGATAAATCATTCTCTATATTCTACAACGGAAAACAGCATACCTTTAACACCTAAATAGGGGCATTTTAACTGTGGCATTACAGTATATAGTTGCCTAATTTGTGGCAATTTACTCCCGCATAAGTAGCCATAGCATATTGCCCAAGTATTTTGTCTTCTTGTAGCCAGTTTTGAGTGCAACGTCTTCAACGGGGCTACTCTCTTTTGTCCCAGAGTAAGTATCGCTATACACGACTATTTTATCAGCATTTACCATACCAATAGCTTTACTTATAGCTTCAAAACTCTTGTCATAATCATTTGGAACAACTTTAGCTATCATAACCCTATCAAACTTTGATAATACTTGCATACGAGTATGGTCATTGCTCGGGTAATAGCTTCCGAGCAGAATACAGGGCACATTATGATATTTTCCAGTAACATTCATTTCCGTAGGCGTATCTTGATACATGGCTGGGTGGATATACTTACATACAATGCTGGTAAGTGAAATAACAACCAGTATTCCAGCAAACACGGAACGTGTTATCAGCTTTTTGCCAAACGTGAATAGCGCAAATATTACCGACAATATCAGTGCAGGTGCCATACCAGATACATAGCGCACAGCCCAGCCAGCACCATATTTTGCAAGCAATACCAAGTGGAGCGAAAATAGTAGCCCCAAGCAACCTATAAGCGTGAAACTCTCTCTGTTGTCTGTGATAAATTTCTTTAAGCCCAGTTTGCGTGCACACGCTACCATAAAGATGAAAGCTAAAAACAATAGATACGACGTTTCTCCAGAAAATAAATATTTATCAACAAATGCATTAAGCCTATGTAATATGTATGTAGTAGTTTGATTTTCACGCATATATGAAAGCCATTTACTCGTGCTTGTAATTTTCAACGCAGAGGGATTTACTATAAAATACAACACAGAACTTGTGGCTATTGTTATAATACACTGCTTTATTTCAGCGAAACGTTTTGCTACAAGCAAATAGACTAGTAGTGAACCAGCCACTAGAGCAAACCAGATTACAAAGTTATAATGCGTCCAAAAGCCGAAGAAATACGTTAGGGCTAACGCCACATAATATCGCCAAGTAATCTCCTTATTCTTTAACATATAGAGTGCCAGCCCAAAAATAGCGGTGTAGAAAAATATTGTCACGCTATAAACCCTACTATATAAATATATGTGTGTTGCCATACCGCTGAAACCCCATAAGAGCTGTGGCAACAGAGCGAGTTTGTCAGGTAGCAGTAGCAACGATGTGCGATATAGTAGAATTGCTGTCAGAATAAACCAAACAATGTTGACAGATACCCCTAGCCAGTGGCTAAACGTATCAGGGAATAATGAGGACACAAAGTGAAGTTGCAAAAAGTAAAAGGATGGCACGCTATAGTCATACCGTTTAGGTATGTCAAGTATTCTTTTATACTGAGTTCGCCATTCACCCCGCTGAGCTGTAATTTTCTGCAAATAGTCTTTGCCAGTGCCCCACGTATAATAACTTTCAGGGTCTGATTTTATAGTGGTCGGTCCCTCGCTATATTTGTCTGGATAGGTGCTGTCATTAGCGAGCACATAAGCAAGTCGCTCATCATCAAACAATGCTGTCTTATGGGCTGAATAATAGCAGATTGCGCCTAGTTGCACCGCTACTATTACCACAAGCAGTATTGCCGGGCGAATATTCAAGCTGTCGTATAGAGCTTTATAGAAAAATAAGTATGAAGTCAGCACGATAAGAGCTGTTATGGCAAGAAATATCGGGATAAACACATTTGGTAACACCGAATATTCGCTTAAATATACCTTATCTATCGTAAAACTAGCACGTGTGCTCAGTTTTAGGTTGAAGTTAGTCCACGCCACACCATTATTAAATCTGCCAGACAGGTTAAATCCGTTCCTCAAACGGCAGAAATCAGTCGTTAATACCTTGCCAGAGCTATCAGAGTAGTTGAGCGTAGTAAGAAAATTGGTATGCTCACTCATATTGGAAAGCACCAATGTAAGCCGTCTGTAATCTTTAGAGGCTTTTTCACCTGCCTTTACCACAAGAGTAGCGTTGTCAGCCCTAGCCTGTATAGCACTGCCGATAATTTTATAATCTGGAGAATCTTTGTATATAACGTCTCTGTCCAGCTCCACATAGCGTTGGAATGCTAAGGGGACACCTGTCCAGCCTGTCATAAGATTACTTAACCCATGATATATGAAAGCAACAGAGGATAAACATGATAAGACGAATAAAAATCTACGCACTGGCAACCACCCTTAGCAACGTGACTGCCCAAGACACGCATAGGCATTGACTATGAGGGGGGGGGGAATAGCTATAAACATTAGGTTTTCAATGTTTTCAAGACTCATATTTGCTCCTTATAAGATTGGCTAAGATTATACACGAAAATAGTATTTTTTCAACAAGTTTCTTGACAAGCAAGGCTACTTTTTCTATAATGTACAAATCAAGGAGTAATTGCAGATACTAATAATTGTAGCTTTTTATGGGCTGATAATAAAGATGTCTGTGAACTGGTAAAATAGGAGAATGGTATTCCAGCGTAGCTAGGCAACGTCCTCTACATACATTATATCCCCGCCTAGTTTGAAACATTTACCACTATTATTCCCCATTACGCGCATGAACGAGTCTATATAAGGGAAAAAATTTATATGTAGCGCAAACGTCCAGCGGTATTCACGTTGACACGGAACAACTATAATGAGCTTGTGCCTGCACACCCTGCGTAGCTCGCTTATAGCCCGCTGTATATCAACGATATGTTCCAATGTATCAGTTGAAATCACATAGTCAAATGCTCTATCAGGGAATGGAATGTCGCAAATGCTACCCTCTAAATATTTTATGCTAGGGTGAACAGGCAGTTTGTCTGACAGCATAAAATCAACGCCTGTCACATCAAAACCTAGTTCGGCAATCCTACGTGCCATATAGCCACGCCCACAAGCTATATCAAGGACACTGCCCCCCCCCTCCCGTGAGGTTCGCTTACTAACGTGTCTAGTATATAGTCCACGCAAGCCTTATTTAGGTCAACTTCTCTGGTGCAGGTGGGGTTCGTCTTCCTGTAATATTCTGTATACTCCGCACCATCCATTATATGCGCCCGCTCTTTGAACGCCACATAAGCCTCAGCAGCGTCTCTGCCACCACCACCGATAAACATCATAAAGCGACACAATAGGCTACTATCCCGCACAACGGGTGGCAACAGATTATCCAGCACCCACACTATAGCGCAGGTTACCTCACGAGATAACGTCATATTAGGTTCTTCTCCTCATTGTTTTGCTTTCCAAATATGATACCAGTTTTCTACTCCACATAATTTGCCAACAGCCAAATGAGTAACAACAACTAGCTTACCTTTAGGGGTAATAACAAGCTCATTTCTTGACGGACGTTTAATAAATCCGCCAGCCTCAAGGCTGTTATATCTGTATCGTTCATAAAAATCATCATCCCCAAGCATCTTTGCTACTTCACCCTTTAACGCTTTCCCGCCATTGCCCGCTAGATAACACAAGATGTTAAAGGTCAAGGAACGCTCTACATTCAACGGAGAAAGCCAAGCAAAAGTTATAAAAGCAAAAAGATACATAAGAGCCGCTAATATAGCCATAAATAGAGAACATTCAGCTAGATATTCATAAAAGAATATCCCTGCCATAATAGCTACAATCACGCAAACAATATGAGCAGAAGCCATAGGGGAAAGTGGCAACACCTTAAAGGCGACTCTCCACAACACAAAGATAATAACCGTGAACAGGAGTGTGGCTTTTATAAAAAAGCATATCTGCACCCAAAATAACCCATATAACGTCATATTATATTCTTCTCCTCGTGATATTTCTTTTCAGTGTTGACAGTCCAAAGGTTTTCTTTGCCCTTAATGCCATTCTTGATATTATTCACAGCCTCAAAAGCCGTAGCCATTGAGTGGTCCATATTGTTATACCTGTGTTGTCCGTTGCGCCCCACGCAATAGAGGTTATCTATCTTATTTAAGAATGTTATAAGCTTATCCATATCTTTATACGTGCCAAAATACGCTGGATATGCTTTCTCTACACGTTCTACGTGGGCATCCAACACTGCACCGCTACGCACAACGCCCATATCTATCAGCTCTTTTTCGGCTAGTGCTACCAGCTTATCATCTGGGGCATTCCAGAAATCGTCCCCCTCAGTGCAGAAGTATTCGCAACCTACAAACACATTGTTGATAGGGTCTTTCACCATATACGGCGACCAGTTGTTAAATATCTGTATGCGCCCCATCTTCACAGCAGGCTCTTGCACGTATATCCAGTTATCAGGCACGATGTTAGACAACGTCTTGCGGGTAGTTTTATTGACTAGGTTTAGTCCATTCAATAATAACCCGATAGTCACAAAATCTCTATACGGCAGATTAGTCGCTATACGGCGCACATCATCAGGGCAAGCATCAAATCCGTCAACTAAATCTTTCACAGGCATAGATGAAATAAACACGTCAGCCTTTAGTTTGTGTTCCACGTTATCTTTTATATACGTCAGCTCTGTGATATTGTCATTTGCCAGTTTTAGCCCCATCACCCGTGCGTTCATTATGACCTCAGCACCCATAGACACCACATCACCTGCTACCACGTCCCACATCTGTCCGCAACCAAATTTCGGATAGCCAAATTGCTCAATCAGCGATGTTTCAACCTTAATCTTATCTTTAGTGGCAGGTAGCACTCGCCTGATAATGTCCTTTATGATTGCCGTTATTGATAAACCCTTAACGCGCTGTGCACCCCAGTTGGCTGATATGTTGCGCGGGTGTCTGCCCCAAAGTTTCTCTGTATATTCCTCAAAAAACATTCCATATAGCACCTTGCCAAAGCGGTTTATGAAGAAATCTTCCAGCGAGTTTTCCTTGTGCGGAAATGCTGTTGCAAACAGATAGCTGAACCCCGCCCGCATACACGTGACAAAACCCATATTAGTAATCGTTTCCCACTTCATACTGATAGGATAGTCGTAGAAGTTGCGCCCGTAGTAAATGCGCGATACCCTGTCGCGGTGGAGCATAACCCTATCGGCTTTCTCAGGGTCTAACCCAGCCCTATCCAGCGGAACGTCACGTCCTAATAGTTTATCGTCCATAGCGGGTGCGCCCTGCATAGGCATTAACTTACCCCACCACTTCATAACCCGTTCATCTTTAGAATAAAAGCGGTGCCCGCCTATGTCCATAAAGTTGCCGTGAACAGATACGCTCCTAGATATGCCTCCGTAAGAGGCACTCTTTTCAAGGATGGTAACCTTGAAGTCTTTTTGCCGTCCTTTTAACAGCTCATAGGCGGCAGTAAGCCCCGCTGGTCCAGCACCGATGATGACTATGTTAAGCATAACGGCTTATAGCATATATAACTTTTGGGATTTTGTAAATACTTTTTCGGGCAGCTATACTGGACTAAAGAAATGCTGTGTGCGGAATGCTATAATGAAAGTGATAAATTGTCAAAACATGTTATTTTTTATATTGACATCTCAGCCTACACTATATTATAACTTTGGGCATGAAAGATATTTCTTTATGGCGTAGGCTGTTTGCCTGCATAGCCCCATCTAAGCTGGGGCGCAACATAGTGCGTGAGGGGCGCATAGTTGACTATTTCCAATGGTTCTTTGATAAACGTAATAGAGCACGGGGGGGGGGGGCTGGATTCCCACAATATTTGTCAGTTGTTGCAATCGTCAAGAATGAAACAGCATATATAGCCGAATGGCTGGAGTATCACCTGTTAGTAGGTGTTGAGAAGTTCTACATTTACGATAATAATTCTACGGATAACCTAAAAGAATATTTAGAGCCATATATTAAAGCGGGCATAGTAGAGTATATTCCATATCCGCATAGTCAGGCGGGCGGGGCGGCACAAAAAAATGCCTATAACGACGCTGTCAGCCGATTTAAGTATAATTCGTTCTGGTTAGCATTTATAGACCTTGACGAGTTCCTTGTGCCAGTCCAAACTGAGACAGTTTCTGATTTTTTACGCGAGTTTGAAGATGTGCCTAGTGTATATGTGAACTGGCTGGTCTATGGCGACAGCGGACACAAGACGAAACCAAATGGGCTAGTGATAGAACACTTTAGGCAGCATTCCGAGACTGATTTTGTTGATAATTTTCAGATTAAGACAATAGCAAACCCAAGATATGTGTTTATGGAGGATATTCACGTATCTCACAGCTGGCACGCTAACCCCAACACAGCCTTTGACACTCACCACAACATTAAGAAAACTGTAGCAGGTTCATATAAATCAGATGTGGTTTTGCAGGATAAACTGCGATTAAATCACTACTGGGGCAAGTCGCTGGAAGAGTTCCAGCAGAAAGTAAGTCGTGGCACACATATAGACGCAGATAAAAGTGCTATCCAGATGTTTAATGCTAGAAATCGCAACGAGGTGACGGACGGCATTATGGATAAATATGTGCCACCAGTGAAAGAGCAAATAGCAAAGAGGTTTGCTCTCAAATAGTCTCTGTGCTATCCTGATGTTTAGTTCACACCCCTGCGTGTAGCACTTCTCACAACCCTTTTAGCTACATTGATGTCAAAATTACACAATTATATCGTTTTGTAGCTCTTTTAGCTTGGCAAGTGAAAGACCTGTGCCCTTTGATATGGTGTCAAGAGGCATCCCAAGTGCTAAAAAGTTCCTAGCAGTTTCAAGGGTTTTTGTTCGCTCGCCCTCTTGCTTGCCCTCTTGCTTGCCTTTTTGTTCGCCTTTCTGCATACCTATTAGCATGCCCTCGTCAAACGCCTCTTCACGCCATACCCTTTTAGCTACATTGATGTCAAACTCTGATGTCAACATACCCATATTCATTACCTCCCGCGAGTGTTTATATAGAAAGTCTTTTAGTATCCCCCGCTCTATACATATCCGTATAGCTCGCTCCATTGCACTGGCTAAAGCGACTTTGTCCTCGCTATCTATCCCCTTTGTCTCCTGCCTAACTACCTCTACAAACTCCGCATAGTCCCCAAGTGTTCCGCTTGCTCGCAAAACCTTCCTGTTATGTCCCTTATTAACATTCAATACTCTTGCTTCTAACTCTAAAAAGTTATGTGTATCCTTTCTTGTTTCGTCTTTTGCAAACATCTCAGATAGCTTTATATAATAATCATCTGCTTTTAACGAAGTAACGCCATTATATAACACTATAAACTCTGGACGGGGTATTGTCAACCTGTTTCTCTTATACACAGCCTCGTCATCTACTATACCCTCATATAAACGAGCTATATACTCTAAAAACCGCAACGGCATATTATCGTTGATAGTTGACTGGTGCTCCATTAAAACAACTAGCTTATCTGCTATAGTAAATGATATATCGTTTCGTCTGCCCATAAACAGAACATTCTCTAGGGTATTGATTGTAATTCCGTCTGATACCGCATAGTGCACATCGTCAATCGCATTATAAAGCTCAACAAGCCTGCCCTTATCTGAAAACAGCTTGGTAAAGACGGTATCTTTATACTCCCTGTTTGTATTTGCGTTTTGCATAACTCAGTAATATAATAAAAATAAGAAAATGTCAAGCTTATCGTCCATCAGTAATAGAGAATAACCTTTCTAATATGGTGTATAGTAATACATTAAAATACGTAAAAGGGCAATATTTTTTGCTATAATAGTTCACTGGATTTAGAGGTATGAATAATGAACATAAAATTTAACAACAGTGCGGGCAGCAGCTTCAAATCATCTAGTGGCATTTATGTGTGGGGTGTGTTTGAGGTGGGCATGCTGACCGCGCGTTTTTTGATAGACAGCAACCTGCCGTTTCGTGGCTTTATTGATAGCTACAATTATGGAAAGACTATCAACCTTGCAGGGGATGGAGGGCAGCTCTCGTATAGGGTTGCACGTATAGAAGATATAGCCGATAAAAATGCACATATTCTCATATCAAGTGTTACGCACTATGCTGCTATCTGCGATATGGCTACGGCTAATGGTTTTAATAATATTGTTGACCCATTAGACATCATTGAGCATTCAGATGCTAACCATGAACTAATCACGTCCCAATATGGGCTTGGCTTGTTATGGCTAGCTGACGACTATGCCCGTAACAAGCAAAAATACGATGACTTAGATAAAATATTGGCTGACGATAGGTCAAGGATAGTCCTTAATGCTATCGTTAGCTGTTGCAACGTTGGCACTTATGAGCTAAACAAGCGCATGGGCACAGTGGATGATGGGTTAAGCAAACAGTATGAAGAGTTTATGAAAGGCGATATTTTCGTGGACGGCGGTTGTTTTGACGGGGGTAGTAGCGAAGCTTTTATCAAACTGAACCCTAACTACAAGAAAATATATGCATTTGAGCCAGACCCCCTCAATATGTCAGTTTGTAAATCTAACCTAGCTAAATATAGCAACATAGAGTATCTCCACTATGGACTTGCCGACAAGGAAAAGACGCTGAAGTTTAACGGCACTGGCGGACAGGTGGGAGCTTTTGCTGATGACGGCAATATATCGGTTGAGTGTGTAGCACTGGACGCTCTAGTTAAAGAAGACAAGGTTTTTATTAAACTGGATGTTGAAGGCTTAGAGCTAGATGCAATAGCAGGGGCAAAACGTCTGCTCACTAACGGCTCGCCATTTGCTATCTGTGTGTATCATAAGTCAGGCGATATATGGAAAATACCAGAACGCATACTGGGCTACAACCCCAACTACAAGCTATACTTGCGCAAATATGGGCTTACATTTGGGGAAATAGTCTTGTTTGGAATAGCATAATGACCATTCTCATTGTCAAACTCGGTATGCTGGGCGATATAGTTATGGCTAGCACTATGCTTGCGCCGTTGCGTGCCCGCTACGCAGAGGCACATATCAGTTGGTTATGCTACGAGTGGGCAGCAGAGCTGGTAGAGCAGTTTGCGGGCATAGATGAAGTTATCCCTATCAGGGGCGATATGCTATTTGGTGGTGGGCAAGACAGGCTACTTGCCGAGTCAGATGCTCAGCGAGCACTTGCGGGCAGACACTTTGACCTAGTCTATATTACTTACGCTAATGACCGATACCTAGCACTGGTAAAGACTGCCGAATGTGGCAGAGTCGTCCGCTACCGCGGAGCGATTGGACCATTATCAGAACGTTATGAGGGGGTGGAGTATGCTAGATTTGCCCTTGAAAATGAATCAGCAGTATTAGAGCCGCCACAATTTGCTCGCCTGAGGGCGACCATTAACGCTGTCAGGGGAGATATGGTGTTATTGGCACCTATGATAGGTGCTTATAATAGAAGTCGGCTACGCTGTTGGGAATTAAAAAATTATCGCACCTTAGCGGAAAAACTGTTGATAAAGGGCGTTCCTGTGGGGCTGCTCGGTAGTGTTAGTGAAACATCGGCGGAAAGCGCATTTAGCGGGTTAGCAGTTCAGTCTTATATAGGCAAGACTAGCTTGCGTGGGCTTTTAGAGCTACTAGCTAGTGCGAGGGCACTAGTATGTGGCGATACGGGCACCATGCACATGTCATTCCTTGTAGATACCCCAACTGTCGCACTATTTGGACCTACGTCTGCAGTAAGGAGGGTTCCACCTGCTCGGCTTAAGTGTGCAATATCTGTAGGTGCAACAGAGGGGCTGTATTGCACCCCTTGCAATAGCGATTCAATAGCGGGCGGCTACCCTAATTGCCCGTCCAACGAGTGTATGAAAAGAATTTCCGTAGAGCGGGTAATGGAAAGGTTAAACACCGAACAGCACTATTTCGTTTGATGAGGGTCCGTAGTGGCGCAGATACAGCTTATAGTTGGGATTCAGTTTCAGTATTTGCTCTGGTATCCGCCAAATATCGCCTGACTTATGATACACACATATAGCAAACGGCGAGCCATTAGTCAGCAGACGTTTTGCTCCTGCTATTGCTTCTAGCTCTGAGCCTTCAACATCTAGCTTTATCATCGCTGTGTTCTCTTGGACGAGCATATCTAGCGGCATACAATTAACAGAGATATTTCCGTTTTCGCTAAACGATGCCACCTGTTCGTCGTCAGCATTAAACTTTAACGTTTTTTTGCTGTCAGATAGCCCGTAGGGTAGGTATTCTATATTGCTATATCCGTCTAAACTAGCCTTGCAAACTTTCATACTGGCAGGGTTTGGTTCAACCAGATATACCTTTTTGTAGTTAGGATTTAGCTTGATAAATGCCTTAGCAGTCGTTGCGTCGTAGCTGCCGCCGTCCACAAATATGTCCCCTTGCATAAACTCCTCGTATTGGAGTTCAATCTTGTCATCTACCTGTGCGAATAGTTTATGAAAATGTGTAACATCGCTCCAGCCATGCAGAACGCAGACATCCATTATGGTTTTGAACACTGCTACCGATTTTTCGTCAGCTAGCAGCCTTTTCAACCACTCGTATTTGTCCTTATGCTCAGCCCAGTCGGTAGGCATCCAAAAGATAGGGTGTCCCACATACATTAGAAGAGAGTCTAGCGGGCAGTTTCCCTTATCCAACACGCTGATTGGGTCAATAATATTATTGAAGCCACGCATAACTATGCTATCATGTATTTCTAGGTAATGAACTACGCTGGATATGAATATAGCGGCTTGTTTGTCGGCGAGCTTATCTATGTGGTAGATTTTGTAGTCTGCCTCCCCCTCATCTATCTGTATAGTTTTGCCATAGTTGTAGGAGTCTATAAAGCCCGCAAAGGGCAGGTTATGCTCAAGCAACGCCCTCGCAATGGCTATGCCCACTCCAAGCGTTCCATATACATAGATGCTAGCAGTCTCTTTCAGCTTGCTTATAGCACTGCTCTTAAAGCAACATTCATACATCGCAATATTTAACATAGCGTTAAACAATGTGTATTAAAGACAAGAAAATGTCAATCCCTCCCTCTATCTCTCGTTAACATTTTTTTATTGTTTTAGCAGTGATAAAGTATTATAATTACTACTTGTGGAACGTATAAATAGAACACCTGTGTTGTTGCTCCTAACCCTGCTAACGCTATTTATGCTATGCGGGGTTGCCCCGCTACACCCGTTGCACCAGTTGTATGCGGGGGAAATCACATATAGAGGGGCAGCTAACGTGGGGAACGGCGACTTGCGTTCAGCACAGAAGCGTGCCCTTAATAACGCCCTGATGGGAGGGTTGCGTCTGTATGTTGAGGGGTTGCGCCCCGCAAAGCCCTTAAACATAGGCGAAGAGCACCTTACATTCATTAAATCTTACGCTATTTTATCCAGAACGTTGTCAGGAGACAGCGTAGAGACTACCGTTAGACTCAATATTGACGACGCTATAGGTGATGAAGCAGCTAATAATATGGTCTCAAATACTTCGCAGGCAGTTTTTGTAGTGACGGGACTGCCTGACTATATGAAAACTGATGATGTGCGGCGGGCACTAGCTGATATTTTCCGCCAATACCAGTATTCAACAAATGACCAGATAGCCTTTGAGCAAGAGGTTATAGACCAAGAGAATCACAGCGACTTGTTGTCTGCCTTTCAGTCAATCTCGGCGCAGTATGTATATAACTTTCACGTAAAGCTTACTGATTTAGCCGCAGGCAGTTCTTGTACGCTCGTTGCTGATACGTCTTATGCCACAGCGACCAAGTCAAGTTCGCTAGTTCATTTGATGCGGAAAGAGGTTGTTGCAAATGATAGCGATGCGGCAAAGTGCGTCCAGTTGGCGTTGAATAAAGCCGTTGATGCTGCTCTGTTGTTTTCGCGTGGCTCTGTGGCGCAGGCATCGGCTCAAAAGGCTGAGTTATATAATGTAACCATTTCATTTGAGGGGCAGGATGCCAAGACCACTAATAGCGTGATAGATACCCTGAAAAAGCGCAGGATTGTGCTTACAGGTGATATGTCGTCATTTGATGGCAATGTCAGTATATTTGAGGTGACGGGTTATCTTGCAGCCTCTGCGCTAGCTGATAGAATCCGTTCGCTTGGCTTTGATGGTGTGGCAGGCATATCGCAGAGCGGCAGAACTGTTAATATTAAACTAAAGAATATATAGTTTATTCTACTTTTGGAGGTTCTATGACATTTGTGGGAAAAAAAATTGAAAAGAAAACTACTATCATTGCTGTGGTGGCTGTTGCAGTTGTTCTTGCTGTAGGTTTGACTATAAAGAATAAGTTGTCTGGCGGTGCTCCTAGGGCGCAGATGACTCCGCCTGTTGTGGTTGATACTGTTAAATCGCAGCAAGTATCAATGTCTGAAACATTTATAGGCAAGGTTGAAGCGGCGGAGAAAGCGGCGATAACGGCGCGCGTGAGTGGCTTTTTAGAGAAGATAACTGTTAAAGAAGGCTCATTTGTCAAAAAGGATGAAATTTTATTTACTATAGAAAAGAGTCAGTATATATCGGCTGTTCGGCAGGCTCAGGCGGCACTTGCGCAAGCTCAGGCTAATGCGCGCAATGCTAAGAGCACGTTAGATAGGAACAAGGCGCTGCTTGAATCAAACGGCATATCTCAAGCGCAATACGATAATGTATATGCGGCGGCGGATGTTGCAACTGCCAATGTATCAGCGGCGGCGGCTGCACTTGATAATGCTAGATTGAACTTAGAATACACCGACGTGCGTTCCCCTATTGCGGGCAAGGTTGGGCTGATAGCTTACAATATAGGTGAAATGGTTAGTCCCAGCGTTGGTGTTATAGCGACTGTTATAGCACCAGACCCTGTGTATGTATTGTTTAATATATCAGAGAAACAAATTCAAGCTATGCGCCATATATTGCCTGATAATCTAACATCAGCAGCAATCGCAAATATTGCTGATTTGGCGATAATACTATCAAATGGCAGTGAATATTCTCATCTAGGGAAGATTAACTTTATTGATAATGCTGTGGATGGTTCTACTGATGCCGTCCGCATACGCGGTGAATTTACTAACCCTGAAGGTTTGCTTGCGCAGGGACAGACGGTGTCTGTATCAATACGTGGCAGGAATGCTGAAAGCCGTGTTGTCGTTCCTCAGTCGGCTATTATTAACGACATAGGCGGGCAGTATGTGTTAGTTGTAGATGCGTCAAAGGTAGTTCAACGGCGCAATGTTAAAACAGGTGCTTACATCGGAGAGCTTCAGGTGGTGTTAGAGGGCGTGCAAGATGGTGAAATGCTTATTATTGATGGCATACAGAAGGCGAAACCCGGTGCGCCAGTGACTCCGTTGACTAAGGAACAATATAACGGAATGGTTCAGCAGCAATTGCAGAATGCTGCTGGCGGCAAAAAGTAGCAAATGATGCGGGAGCATGCAAATGATTAGTGATGTATTTATTCGCAGACCGCGATTTGCAATAGTTGTATCGCTTGTAATAACGATTACAGGCTATATATGTATGTCTAGCCTGCCTACGGCGCAGTATCCTGACATATCACCGCCCTCTATCAGCGTGCGTGCAGTGTATCCCGGTGCTGACGCGGCAACGGTGCAGTCAACGGTTGCAGAGACCATAGAAACGGCAGTCAACGGCGTTGATAATATGCTGTATATGAGTTCTACCAGCAGTGATGACGGGGCGTATTCGCTGACTGTGGTCTTTGAAGTCGGCACTGATGTTGATATTGACGCAGTCAATGTACAAAACCGCGTCAAGACTGTTGAAGCGAAGCTGCCGCAAGAGGTGCAGAGCAGAGGTGTGCAGGTATCTAAGCGCAGTAATAATATGCTCTTGATGGTTGCGTTGCGCTCCCCGAATGGTAGCTACGATGGGCTTTATCTAAACAACTATGTTCAATTAAATATACTTGACGCTCTTGCTCGTGTGCCGGGCGTGTCATCGGCTACGAGTTTCAGCTCTGCTATAAATAGTATGCGTATATGGCTTGATAATGAGCGTATGGCTAATCTAGGCATCGCCGTGAACGATGTCGTCAATGCTCTGCGGACGCAGAATGTGCAAGCGGCGGTCGGGCAGGTGGGCGCACAGCCTATGGCTGATGCACAGATGTTTCAGTTCACACTAAAGACTAAGGGTAGATTGACTACGCCTGCTGAGTTTGGTTCAATTGTTATCCGTGTAAATAGCGATGGTTCAATGTTGCGTCTGCGTGAGATAGCAAAGCTGGAACAGGGGGCGCAGTCGCTTGCAGTTGACTCTATGCTAAATGGGATGCCTTCAAGTGCCATACAGATAACCCAGCTACCTACTGCTAATAGTGTGCGTGTAGCTAAAGCTGCACGTGCGGAGCTTGACAGGCTGGCTAAAAACTTCCCAGAAGATATGGAGTATGTCGTTGTAGGCGATATGACCGTCTTTGTTAACTACATGGTTGAGGAGGTTATATTCACGCTGGCGGTAGGCGTTATATTGGTGCTTATAGTGGTATTTTTCTTTATGGGCAACTGGCGGGCTACCTTGATACCTATGGTAACTATACCCGTATCGCTTATCGGCACGTTTATAGCGTTAAAGCTCACAGGCTCATCGCTCAATATGGTGACTAGTCTTGCATTGGTGCTTGCAATCGGCATAGTTGTGGATGATGCTATTGTCGTGGTAGAAAACGTTGAGCGCGTAATGACCGCTAACCCTAGACTTACCCCTAAACAGGCTACTTCAATAGCTATGCGTGAAATAACTATGCCTATTATAGCTATCACGCTGGTGTTGTTGTCGGTATTTATCCCTGTTGGTTTCTTCCCGGGCACTGTTGGGGCGATTTATTCGCAATTTGCAATATCGTTAGTATCTGCGGTAGTGTTATCTGCAATAAATGCCTTGACGCTAAGCCCTGCGCTTTGCGGGATGATAATGAAACCATCTCACTCGCAAAACCAGTTTGTAAATATGTTTGTGGGTTTTGTTGACGGCACTAGAGATGCGTATGTGCGTATCGTTGAAAAAATCGTCAAGTTCAAGATAGCGGTGTTTTCCCTTGTGGCGGTTGCGGTGCTGGGCGTAGCGATTCTTGTGCTGTTTAATGACAGGGTTACCCCTAAAACATTCCTCAGCAGTGAGGATATGGGTTTCTTTCTAGGTGAAATTCGTCTGCCTGACGGCGCATCGCTGAACCGCACGAAGCTGGCGTCTGCGGAGGTTGCAGATATAGTTCGCTCAATACAGGGTGTTAATAGTGTTGTCACGGTATCAGGGTTTAGCATATTGAGCAGTGCTGCTATGTCTAATGCCGCTCTTATAGCCGTAGCATTGAAACCTTATGAGGAGCGCAAAGGCAAGACACTCAACGTTGAGAGCATAATAAGCGAGGTATATAAACGAACGTTCGCTTACCAAAAGGCGTCTGTGGTGGTCTTTAACCTGCCGCCTATTATGGGTGTTAGTGTGGGTGGCGGGTTTGAGTATGTGCTTGAAAGCACATCGGGTGCAACGCCTCAGGAGCTTGCCTCTACTATGATGGGCGTGGTGGTAGCCGCCAATCAAAATCCTAATATATCGCGTGTAACCAGCCAGTTTTCAACCACATATCCGCAGTTATACTTGGATATTGATAGAGAAAAAGCACTTAGTATGGGCTTGAATATATCAGACGTGTTTAACACGTTGCAGGTAATGCTAGGCGGGTATTATGTGAACGACTATAATGCCTTTGGCAAGACGTGGCAGGTCAATGTGCAAGCTGATGCGCAATATCGCGATAAACCTGAAAGTATTACGGGGCTGTATGTCCGCAGTGGCAAGGGGGACATGATATCGCTAAACTCTATTGTTAATGTTAATAGGGTTGTGGGTCCGTCAATACTTTCGCGCTATAACAACTATCCTGCTGTCACTATACGTGGCGAGCCTGCGTTGGGTTCAAGCTCAGGTGAGGCTATGAGAGCCATGTCAGATATAAAGCTGCCAGAGGGTTACCAGTTCGAGTGGACGGGGCTGGCGTTGCAAGAGAGTCAAGCAGGCGGTTCAACGCTCTTTATCTTTGCGTTGTCGTTTTTATTTGCGTATCTGTTCCTTGTGGCGCTATACGAAAGCTGGATTATCCCGCTACCTGTTATAATATCAGTAGTAGTGGCGATATTTGGTGCGGTATTGTTTGTGCATTTTAGGGGGATAGCTATTGACCTGTATGTTCAGCTGGGACTGGTCGTGCTGATTGCGTTGGCGGCTAAAAATGCGATACTTATGGTGGAGTTCAGCAAAGACTCGCGTGAGAAAGAGGGAACAAGTGTGATAGAGTCGGCGGTGAAAGGTGCGAAAATGAGGTTCAGAGCGGTTATTATGACTAGCTTTGCGTTCATCGGCGGCACGATACCGATGTTTGTGGCAAGCGGTGCGGGTGCAGCGGCACAGAAGAGTATCGGCACAACAATTATCGGCGGTATGCTATTTTCCAGCTTAATAGGCATATTCTTTATCCCTACTTTATATGCAGTGTTTGAACGGGTGCGTGAATTGCCGCTGCGCTGGGCGGGCAAAGACCCTAAAAAGGAGCTGCTGAAAGCTGAACAAGAGATAGAAGAGATGGATAAACGACTGTTGCAACGTGGCAAGAAGTAAAGTTTCCCTTAAACTTTCCCTAACAATCTGCCGATAGCGAATTGTATTGCATGGAGGCTAATAGCTAAAATGTTATAGCTGTTATAGCTGTTATAGCTGTATGAGGGCTGTAAAAGGAGAGAGTCGTGCAGATTTATACTAATTCGTTGTCATTTACTGCCAACAGGCATCTTAATGTTGCCAATCGTGCG
>NZ_BAAIHG010000026.1:0-15781 GCF_054655775.1 Candidatus Termitispirillum reticulitermitis
TAGCCTTTGATAACCCGCTTATCTGTGTCCTTAACTTATCTGATATAGCTATACCCGAAGCATCGTCTGACGCATGGTTTATACGCAACCCACTAGATAACCCCTCTATTGAATGTGATAATGCCTTCGCACTACTGCTGATACCTCCCTGCACCAACACAGCCGCCGTATTAGTATAAACACTAAATGACATACCCAATCCTCCCTGCAAATACTAAACAAATAAAAAAAGCTGATAGAATAGCCCCTAAATATATACATAACATATATACATAAAGAACTTCCACCAGCCTGATTCCCTCATAGCTTAACTAAATTGTATGTGAACTATAGCAGAAAAAGGGGAGGTTGTCAAGAGGAAAATGCATACCTTTAACACCTAAATAGGGGCATTTTAACTGTGGCATTACAGATAAAAATGATAAACACAAAAAACTTTAAATTTTTATGAAAAAAAACTTGACATGGGTAATATCAAGTTTTATAATATAGTCACATAAAATTATATACTTAGATGATAATATTATATCTAAGTGTATCAAAACAATTAATTTAAGGAGGATTGCTTATGATTGCTCGTTGGGACCCACTAAAGGACATTCTGAACCTATCAGACCGCGTTAACAACATCTTTCGTGATGTGAATGGCGGAGAGTCTGGCGGACAGTGGACTCCGCCCGTTGATATCTACGAGAATGATGATGAGTTAGTGATATTAGCCGAACTGCCCGGTGTTGCAGAAGATAGCATTGACATTCAAGTCAATGACGGCTTGCTCTTGATACGTGGCGAAAAACAATCGCCCATTGACAAAGACTCTGAAAGCTACTACAGGCTGGAGCGTCCGTTTGGCAAATTTGCGCGCTCGTTCTCTGTGCCTAGCAGTGTTGATGTGTCAAAGGTGTCTGCTGCATTGAAAGACGGCGTGTTGACCGTTGTATTAAAGAAAGATAATTCAAGTAAATCAGTCACCATTAAAGTGACGAAGGACTAAACTGCTTTGAGTAATAGTTATTATGACATTTTAGGCGTTAGCAAGGGCGCAAGCGATGACGAGATAAAAAAAGCGTATCGCGCCCTTGCGCGCAAATATCACCCTGATGTGAATCCCGAT
The DNA here is from genome assembly GCF_054655775.1 of Candidatus Termitispirillum reticulitermitis. Lineage (NCBI taxonomy): Bacteria > Pseudomonadati > Deferribacterota > Deferribacteres > Deferribacterales > Termitispirillaceae (SeqCode) > Termitispirillum (SeqCode) > Candidatus Termitispirillum reticulitermitis. The sequence continues at coordinate 1,115 of NZ_BAAIHG010000026.1, forward strand.
GATAAAGTCGCTGAGGCAAAGTTTAAGGAGATTTCGGAAGCCTATGCCACATTGTCGGATAAGGACAAACGTTCGCAATACGATAGGGTAGGGCATGACGCTTTCAAGGGGGGCGGGGGTGGCTACGATTTCAGCAATATGAACTTTGACGATATGCGCAGCTTTAAGTTTGGCGGAGCATCTATGGAAGACCTGCTTGGCGACCTATTCGGCGGGGGCAGGTTTGGCGGTTCACGTTTTAGCAGGGGTGCTCCGCGTTCGCGCAAGGGTGCTGACTACGAACATCGCTTGCAGATTGGGTTTGCTGACGTGATGAAAGGTAATGAATACGAACTTGCCGTTCAAGCAAACTATGGTAGCGACCACAACGAGCGTATCAAGGTGCGGATACCTGCAGGGGTGGATAAAACTTCCAGAATACGTGTAGCTGGTAAGGGCGGTGCGGGTGCGAATGGCGGAGCAAACGGCGATTTATACATAGTGCCGATTATACCAGAGCACCCCGTCTATAAGCGTGAAGGGGCAGACCTATCCGTCAGACTTGATATAGATGTATTTGAAGCAATGCTAGGCACTAGCATTGAGGTGCCAACCCCAGACGGGGCTATAATGCTGACTATTCCCGCTGGCACACAGGAGGGACGCAGATTCCGCGTGAAGAGCAAGGGTGTGCCTGCATTGAAAGGTGGTGGCAGGGGCGACCTATACATAGTAGCTCATATAGTCGTGCCCGATGTTGCGGACGATAAAGACAAGAAGACCCTGCAGAAGTTGATGAGTGCATACCCGCGCCCTGATAGGCAGGCGATGTTAGAGCTTGGAAAAGTGTAGGCATATATATATATTATGGCTAAACCAGTATATGTGATTAGCGTAGTGGCGGAGATGTTGGAAATTCACCCGCAGACCATCCGCCAATATGAGCGGCTCGGCTGGCTAAAGCCTTTCCGCACTGAGGGCAACACCCGCAGGTATAGCGATGATGACGTGGAACGGCTGAAGCGCGTGCTAACTCTCACAAGGGAGCGAGGCATTAACAGCGCAGGGGTTGATATGATAATGGAGCTTTACGAGCATATTGACGAGCTAGAGGCAGAGGTATTAGAGCTGAGAGATAGACTAGACAGATACGGATAGAACTAATCAAGAGGGTAATTTATGTATCAAGAGATGCCAAAAGACGATGCGGGAGCATTCACAAAATACACGATAGACCTAACAAAACGCGCAAGAGAGGGGAAGTTAGACCCCGTCATCGGCAGGGATGAGGAGATTCGCCGCGTTATACATGTGCTATCGCGCAGGACAAAAAATAATCCTGTGCTTATCGGCGAGCCGGGTGTCGGCAAGACTGCCGTTGTAGAGGGGCTGGCAAGCCGCATTGTGGCGGGAGATGTACCAGAATCACTGAAAGACAAGATAGTTGCTACGCTTGATTTAGGCGCATTGATAGCTGGTGCTAAATATCGCGGCGAGTTTGAAGAGCGACTAAAAGATGTCTTGAAGGCAGTCACTACTAGCGATGGTGAGATTATCTTGTTTATAGATGAGCTGCATACGCTTGTGGGTGCGGGAGCTATGGAGGGGGCTATGGATGCGGCTAATATATTGAAACCCTCACTAGCGCGTGGAGAATTACACTGCATAGGTGCAACTACATTAGATGAATATAAGAAATATATAGAGCGCGATGCCGCACTTGAACGGCGTTTCCAGATAGTAATGGTTAAAGAGCCGACCGTTGATGATGTTGTCTCTATCTTGCGCGGACTAAAGGAACGCTATGAGTTGCACCACGGGGTGCGCATAAAAGACTCTGCCCTTGTTGCGGCGGCTTACCTTGCTGACAAGTATATCAGCGACAGGTTTATGCCCGATAAGGCGATAGATTTAATAGACGAGGCTACTGCCAAGCTACGTATGGAGATAGACAGCCTGCCGACTGAGCTTGACGAACTGGAACGCAAATGCCGACAACTGGAGATAGAGCGTGAGGCACTGAAACGTGAGAATGATAATGCTTCTAAAATGCGATTAGAAAAGGCTAATGAGGAGCTAGAAGCCCTGAAATGCAAGGCAAATACTATGCGGGCGCAATGGCAGGCGGAAAAGGCTGTTGTGTCAGATATGCGCAAACTAAAGGCTGATATAGAATCGTTCAAGCAAGATATTGCCGTTGCCACGCGGGCAGGCGACTACACAAAGGCGGGCGAGCTACAATATGGAAAGTTGCCCGAACTAGAAAAAAAGTTAAAAGAGGCTGAAATCCGTGTGAAAAGCACCCCCAGTGGCACAAAACCGCTGATAAAGGAAGAGGTTGACGAGGAGGACGTTGCAGCGATTGTATCAAAGTGGACGGGCATTCCCGCTACAAAACTGATGCAGGAGGAGGCGGACAAGCTAATACACATGGAAGAGTATCTGCACAAGCGTGTTATAGGGCAGTCTGATGCCGTGTCAGCTGTGAGCGAGGCTGTGCGTCGTAGCCGTGCAGGGCTGAACAACCCTGACAAACCCATAGGCTCATTCATATTTATGGGACCAACAGGCGTAGGCAAGACAGAGCTGGCAAAGGCACTAGCGGAATATCTGTTTGACAGCGAACAAGCTATGGTGCGTATGGATATGAGCGAGTATATGGAGCCACATTCTGTGGCAAAGCTAATTGGTGCGCCTCCGGGCTATGTGGGCTATGACGAGGGCGGGCAGCTGACCGAGCGTGTTCGCCGTCAGCCTTATGCTGTGTTGCTGTTTGACGAGATAGAGAAAGCGCATCCCGATGTGTTTAACGTACTTTTGCAGTTGTTAGACGACGGCAGGCTGACGGATGCTAAGGGTCGGATGGTTAGTTTCAAGAACACTATTATTATTATGACGTCTAATCTAGCGGAACCTGAAAAATATTTCCGTCCAGAGTTTATTAACCGCATAGATGATATTATAAAGTTTCATTCGCTTGATGAAGCGCAACTACTGGAGATAGTGCGGTTGCTGTTAAATGGTGTTTGTGCTCGGCTAAATGGTATGGGCATAACTGTCAGCTATACTGATGCGCTGGCAAAGCATATTGTTGATAGTGGCTACGACCCGAAATTTGGCGCACGCCCTATGAAACGCACTATACAAAAACTGGTTGAGAATAAGCTAGCCGAAAGGGTCATCACAGGGGACATCAAACGAGACGATAACATAAAGCTAGACTACACAGGGGGGCAACTGGTAGTAGAAAAGTTGTAAGGCAGGGGGAGCCACCCCCCTAGACGGGGGAGGGAGAACTCCATCGTCGACTACAGCTTCTAGCCCAACCAAGCATATAATTGCCTAAGAAATCCTTGACAACAACATTTAGGTTTGATAGAATTAGCAGGGCAGGGGGAGTAATGCTACTAGATTTACCGATACCTTACGATGTAAGCGAAGCTGAAGCACGGCTTGCGCTGGCTGTGGGGCTGTTTGAGGAGCACAAGGTTTCAATAGGCAAAGCCTCTGAAATAGCGGGGGTAGAATATCACACTTTTTGGGATTTGCTTGTTGAGAAAGGCGTTCCCGTGGCTATCTACACGGCTGATGACGTAAGGCAAGAGCTTGAAAATGTCAACAAAATTTTTACAGAACATAATAGTATCAGACACCAGCTGTCTAATCGCTCTCACGAATATAAAACGGCTTGAACTCCTCAAGGAGTTAGCCCGCTCTGTTGTGATTACTCCTGAAGTTGCGGCGGAGTATGGCTTGCCGCTCCCAGAATGGATTTTGATTAAATCTGTTGCAGATGTAAGCAAAACAGAACGGCACAAGACGAAGTTACACATAGGAGAGGCAAGTTCAATCGCTTTAGCTGAAGAATTAAGGAATGTGCTGTTAGTTCTTGATGACGCAGAAGCACGTAAATACGCAGTCAAGTTTGGGTTTAATATAACAGGAACATTAGGGATACTAATGCTTGCACACAGGCAGGGACTTATTCAAAACTTGGCGACAGAAATTGAAAAGCTGAGAGCAATAAACTTCTGGTTGCCAAGAGATGTAGACACGCTAATCAGATAAAAGCAGGAAATAGCATAAACCTTTAATGCTCGCCCTGCCAACTATCATATTGACTAATGGAACTTATCCCTAGCAATAACAACCGCTATCAGTCAAATGTGCCAGTGCTATTTCAATCTGTCGCTGGCTAAATTTTTTCTTTTGTTTCCCCCATGCGTGGGTACGTTCAACGATGTTTTCTTGCGTAGCACCTTCGTGTCTCGTCAGCCAATGAACTGTTGAGAGAAGTTCCAGACCGAACTTCGTTTCAAAGCCGTCAACAAGCCTTGCCACACGATTTATCCGCTCGCTGGTGTCTGCGTGTTCAGTAAGAAATGCCATAGCCCCACATTCCGCACCAGGGACTAGTGTAATCTGTTTATCAGGCTTGTCGCCACCATCCGCATAGCCAGACAATAAATGCCCCTCTACAGCGTTAAGGACGTGTGAAAGGTTCTCGGCATAAGGACCGTAAGGTGCTTTAACATATTTCAAACGTAGCGGTTCACCGCACTCTTGCAAGAAATACATCAGCTTGTGGATTTCAAGCAATGAGATAAACGGGTCAAGCAGCCCACCAAGATATTGTCGCGTTAGTGCAACTAATGCCGCGCGACCGGGTGTCATCTTCGGAACAGCGCGGTTTTTTGCCATAACATTTGCGACCGCTACACCGCTCGGTTCAAACACCTCAATTTGCACATCTGGCAGTTGAGTTGATGCCATTTCAATATATGGTTTGACTTCAGTCCAATTCAATCCGCCTAGCCCGCATCCAAGCGATGGAATGGCGATAGACGATATGCCCTGCGATTTAATGACGTTGACTAAATCATCAAGTCCTGCTCTGATGTCTTCAATCCTGCTTGCACCACGCCAATGACGTTTTGTAGGGAAATTGATTATGAGTTTCGGATTTATAAGACTATTAAGTTCAAACACAAGCATTTTGCCGGGCACAACTTCACCACGTTTGCAGGCAACTTCATAGAACTTGAAGTTGTCGGGGAACTGCTTTTTGAACTGCAAAGCAATCCCACGTCCCATTATACCGATGCAGTTGACCGTGTTCACGAGTGCCTCGGCATTACTAGCAAGCAAATTACCGTTCGTCTTATACGTAATCATATCAGTCCACCTTATTTAATAATACCACGAACGTTCAACACTTATTTGCGGTCGGCTTGTTTCGGCTTCAAGAATTTTACAGACTTCCGAATACTGCTCTAATGAATACACGCCTATTTTTTCCACAAGTTGCCATGGTAGTGATTTTTCCACTAAGAACTCCGCCTGCTTTTTGTCCTGCCGTCCACTCCACAGAGTTGCCCGAATAGCATTCCAGTCAAGTTTATCTAAGTCCGCTAAATCTGCAAAATCCTCAAAACAACGTGACCCAGCATTTGATTCTGTAAACGCCCATTTCCGCCCTTCCTGTTCTGCCCAATTGATAACGTTCCTCATACTGAATACTAAATGAACTATCGGCTCTTGTCCACCACGGTATTCAATATCTTGGTGATTTGCCCTTGATAACATATAGAGCATCGGAGAGCGAGGACAAAAATAAAATGGGACGCAGTCCCCAACGTGCAGACCGACAGAGGATAATGGCAACGACAACCTGCGCTCCTTTATCTTCGTCATACCGATTGTAACTCCAACAGAAGGACGCTTTTGTATTTCTGCATCGGAAACTAAAAACCCTTCCTTCAAAATAGCGACTAGCTTACTAATGTGGACAATATGATATACCTTAATTTCATTGAGGTCAATATCATTCATCCTTCATCCTCCTGTGCTATTCATCTAACCTTTTTGGGAATTTTACCGAAAAATCAATGGGCTGTCAAGAAAAAAGGAAATCTGGTAGCCACTCATAAACTTCTATTTACATTGTCACCCAAGTTTTCTTGCGTAGCACCTTCGTGTCTCGTCAGCCAATGAACTGTTGAGAGAAGTTCCAGACCGAACGGCGTTTCAAAGCCGTATAAAGCTAGACTACACAGGAGTGGGGCAACTGGTAGTGGAAAAGTTGTAAGGCAGGGGGAGATCCCCTCTCCCTTGACGGGGGAGGGGTAACCAAAGCATTGGTTTCTCCCTCAAATTAGAGCATTTAATGTTTAGAGGTATGACAAGCATTACAAATAGAAACAAGCCATTCAATAGGTTCTCTTCCTATATTCTTTGCATATTTCAAATGATGAACTTGGGTAGCGCGAGCACCGCAATATACACAATGCCAATTATCTCGTTTGAGCACCACATAACGTTTTCTTTTCCAAGCGTCCGATTGAAGGTAGTCGTTTCTATAATAATCTCTACGCCATTCATGCTTAGATTTATTAAATAAAAATACGACAACCATTAAAACTAAAAAACCGATTAGCTCCATTGCGTTAACCTACTTAATAATTGTTCAAATATTATACTACAATTTTTAATGAAGTTATTATTATCTACAACGAATGGAGAAACAAGAGGCTACACCGGTGGACTAATCAACTTTGAGGCAATATTCAATAATATCAAGCTAGACTACGCAGGGGGAGAGCTAACGATAGCAAAGTATTAAGGACACTTGCTTTTCCCTCTTCATAGTGTTATAGTAGCACATTCATATAAGGCTTTGTTGACAAGATGACAAAGCTGAGTTTTGAGGGATATAAAATGGAACAGGATATACGGTGGGTGCAACGGCTGCAAAACTTTTCAAGGGCGTTTATCCTCCTGCAATCGGCGTTTGAAGAACAAGAACAATTTACTCGGCTTGAAGAAGAGGGGTTAATTAAAAGGTTTGAAGTTGCCTTTGAGCTTGCTTGGAAAACATTAAAAGATTACTTAGAATACACGGGTTTATCTATCCCCGAAGCAACCCCGCGAAGGGTTATTCAAGAGGCGACTACCGCAAAAGTGCTTGAACGAGCAGAAGTTCAACCGAATATGTTAATAGATATGTTGCTCGCAAGAAATCTCTTGTCTCATACGTATGATTTTGAGAGGTTTCAGGTGGTTTTGCATAGTATAAAAGCCGAGTATTTAGCTCAACTTAACAATTTGTATATATTCTTTTTGGAAAGAGAGAACGAAATTGAGTGATTTGGGGCTATCTTACGTGAACACATAGAACGTGTCGGCATTGACATATTCAACAGGGAGCAAGGCTCACTAGTCAGTGTCTAGTGAGTCTTTAGAGTAGAATAACATGATAAGCGACTAATGAAAAAGGTTTTTGTATCCTCTGAAAGTTCCGTTTATAATTGCCTCTCGTGCACCGCGCACGAGCGACAGATAGTAAGTGATATTGTGGATGCTGTTCAGTCTGAACGCCAGCATTTCACCACTCTTAAATAGGTGGCGCAGATACCCGCGCGTAAAGTTGCGGCAAGTGTAGCAGTTGCATCCTTTATCTATAGGCTCACCGCTCATTTTATGCTCTTCTAGTTTAATATCCAGCGCACCCGTTGACGTAAACAGTCTGCCGTGTCGGGCATTGCGTGTAGGCATTACGCAGTCAAACATATCCACCCCAAGCTCTATAGCTGTTATAATATCGGTAGGTGTGCCAACCCCCATTAAATAGTGTGCCTTGTCGGTTGGGATATGCCCCATAACCCTGTCCACCACCTCATACATAACTTCGTTCGGCTCGCCTACGCTTAAACCGCCTATGGCATAGCCGTCAAAACCAATCTCCGCTAGCTCGCCCGCACTCCTCTGCCGCAAGTCGTGCTCAACACCCCCCTGAACTATACCAAATAATAATTGCTTACTATTTACCTGTTCTTTGTATTGCTTGCAACGCAGTGCCCATCTGGTTGTGAGTGCTAATGATTTTTCTACATATTCGTATTCGCTCGGGTTAGACACACACTCATCAAGACACATCATAACGGATGACCCTAGTTTTGTCTGTATTTCTATTGATTTCTCCGGAGATAAAAATAGACTTGCCCCGTCTAGGTGCGAGCGGAATGTTACTCCTTCCTCTGTAATCTTGCGATTTTCAGCTAGACTGAATACTTGAAAGCCACCGCTATCCGTCAATGTTGGTTTATTCCACGCCGCAAAGCGCGATAATCCACCGAAATGCGCTACTACGTCCTCGCCCGGTCGTATGTGTAAATGGTATGTATTGCCCAGCACAATCTGTGCGCCCGCTTCGTCTAAATCTGCAGGCGATAATGTTTTAACTGCACCCAACGTGCCTACGGGCATAAAGACGGGCGTTTGAACATCGCCGTCCTTAGTGTGCAAGACACCCGCCCGCGCTCTGCTATCATTTGCCCGTGCAACTATCTCAAAGCTCAACACAAACACCCAATCATCAGTCACCCCCATCTGTCTTTCGCAACCAACCACACTACATACTATTTCCTCTCCCGTAGGGGGAAGAAACATCTCACTTAGTTTTTCGCATCCACCCCAGAATGCGCGAGTTGGTAATATAGCAGCCCGTCTTTCTCTCACGCAAAGCTTCCTGCTCTCTGAAAAATATAGCACCCTGCCTGATAATAGTAGTAGACTGAGTAGTCTCCTGTATTACAACGCCCGCCTCGCCTTGTTTGCCCTTTAACACGACTATGTCGTCTGCCTGCGGGCAACCACTGGGGCTAGGGTTGGTGAACTGATAGAGCTGCATATTATCGTTAAATGAGCCGTCTGGCAGGTCTATGTCAAACCAGCTGAGAATGTTATCAGAGTGATTGGCAGGTAGCGGATGCCCTAAGTGTTTGCTATAGTAGCGGCGGACGAATTCTCCTGATGTGTAGTTTGTGCCAGCACCACCCGCATAAATGGAGATGCCATTAAGTGAGTCAACTATATCGCCAGTTCTCGGCTGTACATGAAAATACGCTATCATTAACAAACCACAGAGCACAGCGGGCATAATAAGACGCTTATGTTTCATAGCTTTTACTATACGCTAGCTAGGCTATTTCTGCAAGAGTAATTGCGACTAGAATCGCATTTCAATATTCAAGGCTCATATTTTGTTCATTTTTGGCTAAAATTTATGGCTGAAAGATTGGTTCATATAAATTTCTTACCTTGAATGTTCCTTTGATTGACATATGATGTTCATCAACATACATAACAGTATCTTCCAGCACACCATAGCAATATCTGCTATCGCATAGCATTGCAGCTGGGTCTATAAGACGGGCATTAAAGCTACGGAGCAGCGGGATAATATAGCTCCATTGAGCGTTGTATTCAGCCAACGTTTGCCTTGTCTCAAGCCGTCTATAGACATGGTCGGGGATATTGAAGGCAAACACTGGCACAGGCAACTGTAGCCATACACGCACATTTGGGTTACGCTCTTTTACTGCGTTTATAGTATTTTCAAGCCCATATTTAAGTGCGTCTAAATCTTTTAGCCCATTGTCTGCAACAAGGTCGTCCATATCCCAGCGGATAACGATAACTAGGTCGGTTATATTATCTCCACTTATGACCTCTTTTAGGCGAGTTTGATATTGCTTGTGCTTGCCGAAACCCGTCCTGTGTGTGCCAAATAGTGGCGAGCCATGTGCAGCTAGCGTGCAACGTCTATTGTTTTCACCGCATAGTGTTTCAAATATGGTATATACAGCTTCAGTATGGCTATTTCCCATAATGAGTATGCTTGATGTAGCATTAGAATTACCTAATGTGTAGAATTCTCCCCATTTTAATTCTGGAAAGTCCTTTATTTGTGCCTGATAGTTGTCATAGCGCACATCGCGCGGAGTATATTTCTCTATAGCTACCGACCCTGCCATAAACACTATAATAACAGACATCGCTGCCACAAACAGCTTGCTCCTGCTGGCTAGCAGATGTTTCTTCCTAATGGGCTGTTCAACGAGCCTATATGAGTTGGCGGATAATAGATATGTGGCTAAAACAAGCGTGATAACACCCCTAATATCTAGGTGTGCACCGAACTGATATTTATAGAACGTGATTAGCACCCAGTGCCATAGATACATTGCGTAGGATAGTCTGCCGATGTGAACAAACGGCTTCCACGCTAACACCCTGCCCACTATGCTGCCATCCCCTGCTAATATGCACAATGCCGCACCCGCTACGGGGATAAGCGCAAGAGCACCGGGAAAATGACTTTTGTTGACGTATCCCAATGAGACAACGCTAACACAGATTAGCAATAAACCAGCTATGCCACAGATGTAAGGCGGTGTGACGTTGGCTCTAGCTCTATAAACTGCTAATATTGAGCCTGTCAGTAGCTCCCACGCTCTAAATGGTAGCATATAGAACACTAACGGCTGTTCTCTAAATACAAAATGGATATTCAACGCAAAAGATATGAGCCACAGAAAAACTAAACCTTTAAGTGCATGTTTGCCTGCATATTTAACCAGCAAGAACAATACTATCGGAAATACTATATAAAACTGTTCTTCTACCCCTAGCGACCACGTGTGTAGCAGTGCTTTGGTAGCATCGGGCAGGGCGAAATAGTCAGTATCTTGCCAGAAAAATATGTTGGACGAGAATAGGAACATATACCTTAAAGACACAAGGTAGTTTAGCAAATACGCTGGAGAAAACAAGCAAACCGCAAGCACAGTAGCCACAAGTGCCATAAAAGCTAGCGGCGGAATTATACGTCTAATGCGTCTCTCGTAAAATTTTAGGAAACTAAAGCCCTCGCCAGTCGTCTCCCTGTATATAATACTAGTGATTAGAAAGCCCGATATAACGTAGAATATATCCACGCCCGCATAGCCACCGCCAAATAACTTGGTAAAGTCTAGGTGAAAGAGTATTATAGGGATAACAGCAAATGCCCTTAACCCGTCTATGTCAGCACGATAGTTCATATCAAATATCCCATATAGAAATAGCGTTTGCCCTAGCTGTAAGCGGACGAGCTTTGTCAGTCAGGCATATTAGCGCACCATAATCCACATTATCGGTATAATTTGCCAGTTTCTCAAACCCTGCAATATCATTTTTGTTTGGGTTAGAGGTCTTTTTAATTTCTATCGGGTAGAGCTTGCCATTCTGCTCAATCAACAAGTCTATCTCCACCTGCCCATTGTCGCGATAATAGTATAGTGCAGGGAAAAGCCCGTTATGGTGGTATGATTTGATAATCTCTGATATGACAAAGGTTTCAAATATAGCCCCGCTCATAGCACCAGTTTCAAGTGCTTCGGATGTATTCCACGATGTCAGGTAGGCTACAAGCCCAGTGTCCATAAAGTATAGCTTGGGTCTTTTAATATACCGCTTAGAAACATTCTTAAAGTATGGCTTTAACATATACACTATGCCCGATGATTCTAATATTGACAGCCATGCTTTAGCCGTGTTTGGAGCAATACCTACATCCCTTGCAATTTCGGCAATATTTAATTCCTGTGCCGTTCGTGCTGCAACAACACTTAGAAATTTGACAAAATCTTGCTCATTGTTAATATTGGCGATGTGGCGCACATCTCTTTCAATATACGTTTTGATATATGACGAGTAGAAATTTGTCCACTGGTCATCATCCTTGTCAACTATTTCAGGATATGCCCCTTTCCAGATAATTTTATACGTATCGGGCAAACTACGTCTTTTTAGAATGCTGGGTTGCTCAAATGCTGGCAAAAATGGTTTCTGTTGCTCCCCAAGCCCATCACGTTCATATACAGAAAAACCCAACATATTGATGATAACAACACGTCCAGCAAGGCTTTCCGATACTCCTTTCATCAGCTCAAACTGCTGAGAGCCAGTCAGCCAAACTAACCCATAAATATCGGCACTATCGGCTAGCATTTTGATATATGGGAAAAGCTCTGGTGCGTATTGGATTTCGTCTATCATAACGGGCGGTTTATAGGTCTGTAGGAAAAAATCTGACTCGTTCTTAGCCAGTGTAAGGTCTCTAGGGTTATCTAAGGTGGCATAAACACGCTCATTACTAGCGATGTGGTGCAGAAATGTTGTCTTGCCAACTTGGCGCATACCAGTAAGCAGGACAATCTTAAAATTGTCCGAAGCCTTTAGCACTACACGTTGAAGCGTCCTCTCCCGATACAACATACACGGCACCTTAACACATTTTTTACCGAAATGCAACCGTATTGCATTTCGGTCGGACTGATATTAAAAAAGTCTTGACTTATCAATTAGTTGACTATTATAATATTGCACATTAGATTAGTCAGGATTAGAATGAGCAAAAGCGACTATGCAATCCCGCTAGCATTTGTTTAGCAATAGCATTATATAGCCTATGTTGCTGTTTCATTTTCGCATAAATATCGTCCACGTTCCTTGTTCAATGACAGGTGTCAGCCCGCTGAAGCTCTTGAACTGCTCGCTGGCGTTATCTACCAACACGTATTTATAAGCTATTTCGTCTAATAGCGCAACGATTTCAGCGGGAGTTTTCTTTGCAAAATCACCTTCATACACACATCCTAGCTTTCTAACCCGTTTCTCTTTTTCATATAGTCCAAAATAAGTTTCTGGTCCCTCCTCACCTATAAGATAAACATCACGCTGGCTGATAATTGAAAACATTCCTCTCCTTTTATGGTATGGGTCTAAAAGCAATCTGTCATTCTTACTGGTCAACTTGCGAAACTTATTTGCTATCTCGTAAATATCATCTGTCATTTCCGTTCTAACAAGTATTTCTGTGGGTGTGGTCAAAAATAGGTTTCTATCAGGACGCATACCCTCATGTATAGTCCATAACGTGGCTAATAGGCAACCTAACCCTAAAAAATAGTGTTTATATCCAAATAGGCGAGCTGATATGCTTTGTTCATCTATATAACCTTTTTTCACAGCAAACTCATAAGCTATCAGTGGTGGCAAACACCACAGAGCAGCCTTACTTCTAGCTGTAAAGATTATCACCCATAAGATAAGGGCTATAATGTAATTCCCCCTTGATAGTTTATCATCAAAATAATTGACAAATAAAATTCGCATCAACAAAAACGGGTATGGCAAATATTTAGAAATGAACAGCATAGTCAAAAATAATGAGCCTAAAATATTTGTGAACAGATAGTTAAGGGCAAGGGCGATAAAGAACGAGGTGGCAAAGACAACAGCTGTCAGACGAACTCTCTTGGCAGAGACTGATGAACCAATCCATAGCCAAAATAACACAACAAATAAACCTAAAATAATGCTCTGTCTAACAAATGAATGTAGTCCTTTTGTAAAGGCGTAGTGCATTGGATTATAATGAAATGCTTGCCTTAAAGAGGTTATAATCTCAAAAATGTCTTTAGGGTGGGAGTTGAAATTCGTCAATTGGGGAGGCAAGCTAACAGCAAGGACAGCTATCACCAAAAAAATGAAACCTTTCCATATAGATTTGTCCAGTTGCTTGTTTATAATACAATCTACAATGTATAAAACCGCTATGGCACAAAAACTCCACAAGCCAGATTGCGGGTGCAAGGCAAATGCCACTGCTGATACGACAAGGGCTAGATTCCAGTGCTTACACTGCCCCCCCCCCCCCCGTCGTAGGTCGTAGCTGGGCGGAATGTAGGCAGACATAATGCAAAGGCGAGCAGCCCAACAAGGATGGTTACGTCGGTTTGGCTTATTCCAATCCCCACCTTTAAGCCGTAAGCACCAATGGTACCCGGTATAAATGGGTTATAAAGGGACATATACATAAACACGGCACATAGCACAGGGTGCTGAAGACGTAATCTCCACGATATAACAGTCATCAGCAGCGCAGTCAATATAGCACCTATCGTAGCATATAAAACCCTAGTTTGCTCATAAGTAGCCCCTAGTTTCATTAAAAATGCTGAGAACTTATAGATTATAAATTTTGCTGGGATAACTCCATATTTATCATAAGCTACTATATCGGGGTTGTCAGTCAACAATTCTTTGTCATATAGGTGCAGTTCCATAGGGGCATAAATAGGGTCATTATGATGGATATAATTGCTAGAAGTAGCCACCACAACGGCTAACGTTACAATAAACGCCAGCAGATACGCTTTGTTTTGTGTGATTTTGTTATACATTGCTTGCTGTCCCCAATCTCTTTGCTATTTCATCAGCGACAAATATTCAGGGGGCTGTCCTAGATTTTTATCTAGTCAACCCTGCCTTATTGTGAATTTTAGCCCATTTTTTTAGTGTTGTCAATAGGTTGTAGAGACTATCCCTGCTTTGCTGTTATAACAAAACTGAAACAGCATAGTTCCATACAAAATCTTGACAAGCTACCACTTCTATAATACTATTGGTCTATGTCAGATACTGATACCAACAGAGAGTATAAGGATAGCGTATTTACAAAGCTATTCTCTGATAAAGAGAAGCTCATTGAGCTATATAATGCCATTGATGGTGTTAGCTATACAGTTTCAGACGGAATTACAATCAATACCCTAGAGAATGTTTTGTTTATGGGCAGACGAAACGACATATCATTTACTATAGCAGATAAGCTAGTTGTTTTAATGGAACATCAATCAACTATAAACGATAATATGCCGTTGCGTTTTTTAGAATATATAGCTCGTTTATATGAGGGTATAGTAGATGACGAGGCTGTGTATAAGAGAAACAGGTTGACAATACCCCGTCCAGAGTTTATAGTGTTATATAATGGCGTTACTTCGTTAAAAGCAGATGATT
>NZ_BAAIHG010000027.1:0-15684 GCF_054655775.1 Candidatus Termitispirillum reticulitermitis
ATTAAATGGGGGGAGGGGCAGACATGGAGCAACTTTAATGAGCGCATAACTAACAACCTCGCTTATGAAGATAAAGCAACACAGCAGAATAACGCTAACTTTCATAAATTGCAAGCAAAAAGTTACAGATTTTATCCTTGTTTTTTATAATATAACTTGCAAGATTGCGCTAGAGTAGCTCCTTAAACCTTACTAGCGGGTTTGCTCGTCAGGTCTTTGAAAACACTGGCAAAGCCCAGCACAGCAATAGATATAAACAGATACCGTGTGAACAGCGTAGCGTATGCTATAGCACGTAGCACTAATGGCACGCGCCGACTATGCAAATGATACGTCACTACATCAAACCCGCGTATAAAGCATAATATAGATAACGCTAATAGCATATTAAGCCCGACCAAAGCAAACGGCTCGTTAGACGCAAACGTGCCATAAACCTTCAACGCACCCGACACGGCAATCAGCACAAGCAACGCATCAGGCAGAGGATAGACCTCGCCACTAACGATATTGTTGCGGAAATAACAGGAACGCTCCACAAAGTAATATAAGACAACAAGCACTCCGTATGTGAGTGCTGGCAACACTGAAAAGGCGAACTCAAACGCAGCCATTAACTCATCGGTATAAACTTGCGGGAAGTCAGGACCCGCTGCTTTTATATAATCTTGAAGTAGAACCACAACCTGCTGATGCATAACATCATAAATGCCCGTAAAGGATAGAATATAGACCAGTGGCAATACTAGGGGCAACGGCGCAAGTGCAACAGGCGCAAAAAGTCTATACGGATACTTGCTATAGACCACATACATAACCACAGCGGGAACGATGTAAGGCAAGACAAACACAAACAGCCATACACGCTGAAACACCACAGCAACTGCCAGTGCAACTGCCACAAACATCGCAATATGGAGATAACTAGCCCTGCCGCCCTCTTTCAATATCCTCACCACAAGGTATGGCGGCAGAGGGGCTAAAAACATGACATTGCCAACAGGCACGACAACAAACACCGCATAGACCAACGCCAGCAGCACTACCTTGAACGCTACACCCTGCAACATTACAAAATACTAGCTATTACTGCATAGAGAACGGCAACAATGCTATAACTCGTGCAGTCTTTATAGCCTCAGCTAAATGACGCTGGTGCGTAGAACACGTGCCCGTCATACGGCGTGATTTAATCTTGCCACGTTCGGTGACGAAATGACGCAACATTCTAGCATCCTTGTAGTCTATATCAATCTTCTCAGAACAAAATCTGCAAATACGTTTCTTTATAAACGGTTTTTTTATTATAGACATAAATATCTCCTAATATCCTAAATAACCACTAAAATGGTATATCTTCATCTTCGGGCACAGGTGCCGATGCAGCCCCTGCCCCGACACCCGCAGGTGCTGACGAGAATCCAGCATCACTGCTACTAAAATTCCCGCCACTATCCTCCGTGCGCTCACGCCTACTGCCTAACAGCTGAAAACTATCAACGCGAATCTCGTGTTTGGTGCGCTTAATACCATCTTGCTCCCAGCTATTCTGCGAGAGCTTACCTTCTACAAGCACAGGCGTTCCCTTAGTAGCATATTGGCAGAGCACTTCCGCCTGTTTGCCCCACATGACTAGGTCTATAAACATAACCTCTTCACGCTCTTTATACTTGCGACTCACCGCTATGGCAGTGCGGGCAACGGCAAGGTCAGTCTCCTGCGTGTGACGCAACTCCGGCGTGCGAGTGAGGTTGCCCACTAACACAACTCTATTATAACTAGCCATGACGTCTACCCCTCATCCGCTACAGACGCATCAGGTTCAGCCGTAACTGCACCGACTGCGCCATCAGCACCAACAAACGCAAAATCACCAGCATTTGTAGAAGCTGCATCAGCCGAAGAATCGCCATCAAACCTTTGCGTCCTGCGTTCACGCTTAACTGGGTCTTTGCGTGGATTAGCCTTGAATTTCTTTTCATCAAGCTGCACAATGACAAAACGCATTACGTTTTCGTTGAATTTGTAGCGTTTTTCAAGCTCTTTCACATACTCGGTCGGAGCATTGAACTGGATAACAGTGTAGATGCCTTCGCTGAAACCATCTATCTTGTAAGCCAAAGCGCGCTTACCCCACAGCTCAACGTTCACTACCTCACCGCCGTTCTTGACGATGCTGTCCTTGTAGAAATCAATGCCCTCTGTCTGAGCGTCAGCCCCCAACTCTGGGCTGAGGATGAATACCGTTTCATAAGAACGCAAACTTCTTAAATTACTCAAATTGTCCCTCCTTACGGGTTGTAGCCACGCCTATACATAGACAGCGTAGCAAGAAGTTATCTATATATAATAGGTATGGAAATAAAAGTCAAGGCTAATTATTTTATTAACGTTCCAGCAGTGTCAGTTTCACAAGATATATCTCGCAGTTAGAAACGCCAACGTGGAATGCTATAAATCCGTAAATCTTTCCCAATATCCTTATTGCAAACCATTATGAGAGTATAAGTATAGCAAGGGGAGGAGGGAGCAAGCATTATTTTAGCGATACGTGCTAGGCTTAGTAAAAAACTATTGACACGGGGCTAAATATAGCCTAGTGTAGAGGTGCAGTATTAGCGGGTATGGCGGAACTGGTAGACGCGCTAGACTTAGGATCTAGTGTTTCACAACGTGGGGGTTCAAGTCCCTCTACCCGCACCAAATCAAAGTTTTTCGTATCTGCGGCAAATTTACTCTGTTAGACTATTGCTATTTTCAATAGCCATCGGTTCAATAGATTCTTCTATCTCTTCGTCATCGTAAGATATGGCAATTTTCTTATTAGTCGGAATACCACCCTCCTTACGAATTTTTTCAAGCCAACCAAGCACATTCCCACTACCTTTATTAAGTCGTCCAAAGGCAGTATTATAGGCTTCCTTTGCTTTGTCTAAATGCGTATCAATACCCATAAAAGCCGTAATAACCCCATCATATTTTTCATAAAGTTTATTGGCGTATTCCACTATTCGTTCAACACCTTTATTTTGTTTATCAAGTTTCCATAGTGTATCTACTATTCGTAGCATAGGTATGAGCATAGATGGAGTTGTAATAGCAACCTTATGCTGAAAAGCATAATCAAATAAGGTTTTATCTGCCCCTAATGCCTCTAAATAAGCCTGCTCAAAAGGCATAAACATAAAAACAAAATCTAATTTTCCACCAGCAAGTTTTTGATACTCTGCTTTGTCAAGTTCATCTATATGCGATTTGGTGGCTTTCACAAATTCTTTCATATATTGCGTTTTCTTTGCTTCATCTTCTTCATTCATATAATCATTCCAACTGTTCAAAGTATTTTTGCAATCTATCACTATTCGGCGGTCATCTGGTAATTTTATAATATAGTCAGTATATTGCTTACCATTTTCTTCTGTCTTATGATACTCTTGTTGGGAGTATTCAGTTCCCTCTGCCCAACTTTGTAGCTCAAATATTCTTTTAAGTTTTAATTCTGCCCAATTTCCTTGCGCTTTTTTATCTCCACGAAGAGCTTTTGTCAATTCTCCCGCTTCTTTATTGAGAGATGCACTCGCATTGCCGAGATTTTTTAATTGTTCTTCCAGTTTAGCTTTGCTATCTATGGTTGTATCGTTCACCTCTTTGAGTTTCTTTTCTAGCTCTCCTTTTAAGTTTCCTAATTGCGCAGAAAACGGAGAAATAATGGTATTTAGATGGTCAGTTTGAGCCTTTGCCACCTCATCTCGCTGGTTTTTAATGGTTTCGGAAGACACAGCCTTAAACTCCTTTAATAACTCATCGTGCATATTTTGGAAGGCTTGTAGCTTCTCTTTTAGATTTTTTTCTTGCTCCGTAAGACGAGTTTCAATCGCAGATTTATCTCTTTCTAACTCTGATTTAGCCGCTTCTAATGCGGCGATTTTATCATCTTTGACCTTGAGTTGTGTCTCTTTTTCTTGGATTATCGCTTGCATTCTAGCAATATCAGTCTTGAACTTATCTACTTCTTCCTGTGAAACAACAGAGGTCGGAGACTTAGGTTTTTTAACTTCAAATACGTATAATCCTACAACCATCAGCAAACCAATGATAAGCAATATATCTAAAATCATTATAAACTCCTAACTAAATATCGCTACACATTACAATATGCCACTACTCAATAGCAAGAATAAGAGCTGTCCTAGATGTTTATCTAGTCAAGCCGTCCTTATTGTAAGTTTTAACCCATTTTTTTAGTGTTGTCAACAGGTCTTTTGGTGTTCCATAATTAAACCTAAACTCACACTCCTTCAGAAACAAGTTAAACTTGTCTTTCTGTATCCCGTTAAACTTCCGCATCTGCCTCTTAGCCTGATTCCAAAAGTTCTCTATCCCATTATCAGACTAGATGCATAAGCAAAATCTAAATATTGCATTTCAGAGTTGCCCACCTTTGAGCTTTTCAAATCAAAATCCAAACTGGAATGGTATGCGGTTATGTCCTTGTCTATGGCTAGATTGACTAGCAACCACTTGACTAATTCTTAACAATGTGCTAGGCTATGTTGATTATGAAGAAGACAATTATCGCCGTCATAGCCGCGTTATTGCTTGTCGCTGGTGGGTTCTGCCTAGTGTGGGCAAATGCTTGTAAGAGCTTTCTGACCGAGACGATTGTCTCAGGCGAATATATCATTGAGAACGGCTATTCTTACAAACAGGTGCGAGACATTCTATTCGGCGGCTATAAGTTGCCCGAAGGCTTTGACGCCTACCTTACCAAGCTGCGCCAAGTAGATAAACGCCTGCACTACGGCTACTATCTAGCTGATAATATATCGTTGGACACGCTACTAGAAAACGTGCTGGCGGGCAAAGAAACACTCATAAAGGTAACATTCCCTGAAGGTTATAATATGTACGATATGGCACAGGCACTAGACACAGCAGGTATCGCAAAAAAAGGACAACTCCTCACAGCTTTCAGAAATAAAGACTTGATGCAAAAACTGCTCGGCAAACAATATATTAGTTTTGAGGGTTTCTTAGCACCAGGCACATACTTTTTCCCCCGTGCTGATAAACCAGAGCGGATTATTGCCAAAATGGTATCAGAGTTTAATAGGACACTCCCCGCCAACTTTGAAGAACAGGCAGCCCGCGAGGGAATGACATTCTACGAGGCGTTAATTTTAGCATCCATCGTGCAAAAAGAGACCTACGACGCTGAAGAATCACCGCTTGTAGCCGCAGTGTATCTGAATAGATTTAGAATACGTATGCTTTTGCAAGCCGACCCTACCATTATCTATGGGCTTGTAGCAACTGGCAGGTATGATGGCAATATACGCCGTCGCGACCTAGTAGATGAAAACAACAAATACAATACCTATAAACAGCGCGGACTACCCCCTACTCCGATATGCACCCCATCGGTGATGTCGCTCAACGCCGTAATCGCTCCCGCACGTGTCAACTACTTCTACTTTGTGGCTGATAACAACGGCAAACATATATTCGCTGAAACTTATGCAGAGCATGATAAAAATGTTGACAAATATCAGAAGAAGTCTAAATGATAACTGCAGGGATAGACGTAGGCTCAAACAGCGTTCGTATGCTGATAGCCGACGTGCAAGCAGGCAAAATAGTTAAGAAAATCTACTCTGGACGTGCACTAACTAGGCTATCAGCTGGTATAGAAAAGACCGGCAAGTTATCACCAGCGGGCGTGGAGAAAACGCTAGATTTATTCAAAACGTTTGCTGAAAATATCAAAAAATATAAGGCTGATAAGGTTATTGCCGTTGCCACCAGTGCAGTGCGTGAGGCTAGCGATTCTGTGGCATTCCTATCTAAAGCTGCCGAACTAGGCATACCGCTAATAGCTATCAGCGGAGAACAGGAAGCCTACTATACATATAAGGGTGTAGTTTCCAGTATGGCACAGGTGCCAAGCCCAGCATTGGTCTATGATATAGGTGGTGGCTCTACGGAGTTTATCTACGTAAAGGATGGACAGCTACTCTACAATATCAGCGTTCCAATTGGCGTGGTGAAACTATCTGATAAGTTCGGATTTCAGAATATTACAGACGCTAGTGTTCATAAGGCTTGTAAGGATTATCTATTAGAGAAATTTAACGATGTGGCGGGCAAAATATCAACATTTGAGAAACCTAAAGTGTTAATTGGGGTGGCGGGTTCTGTCACGACAATTGCCGCTGTAGATGCTGCGACTACTTCATTCAAACCTGATGAGATAGAGGGCTACGTATTGAGACAGGACAATATCGCTCAAATCCTCACAACGCTGTGCGCTATGACGGGAGCGGACAGGCTAAAAGTCGCTGGTGTAGAGGCGGGCAGGGAAGACCTTATCCCAGCGGGGATAATCGCAATTCAAGTTATAATGTCGCTCTTTAATCAAACAGAAAGCCACGTATCTGTCTATGGACTGCGCGAAGGCGTAACTATTGCAGCGGAACAAGACTGACTTTATAGCTAGTTAAATATAAAACCAGTAGGTTTAGTTATGCGTCCCTCGCTGTCGGGTAGATATTTTTCAGAGTTGACGGGCATGCCATTAAATAGCACCTCGTAATGTAAATGTGGTCCTGCACTCCTGCCCGTAGAGCCTGATAGTGATACTACATCACCCTTTTGCACAGCCATCCCTGCCCAGACGAGCAGCCTGCTATTATGTGCATAGCGTGTCATATAGCCGAACCCGTGGTCTATGGTTACTAAATACCCGTATCCTGTGCGAACACCTGCATAGACTACCACTCCATCGGCAGTAGCAAACACTGGCGCACCCATTGACGATATGCAATCTGTCCCTTCATGGTATGAGGGGATACCTGTAAAAGGTGAGCGCCGGAAGCCAAATGAGCTTGTCGCCCGTTTAGAGTGAGAAGGCCAAACGTTCGGAGTATGTCGCTCTACCAGATGGCGCATTTGTAAATAATGCTCTATCTCCCGATAACGTTCTACGCGGCTATTAAGTTCACCAGCTATTTCTTCAATATTATCAGCTGATATTTGCTTTGTACTCACAAATCCGTCTATTACATCTGTCTTTGTATAATATCTGCTCATCATGGAGTCATCGTCAAATATACCAGCAAAGAACAGGTCGTTCTTTTGCAGAGCACTTACTCCGCTAGAACACGCGTGTTCAAAGTCTTTATGAATTAGTGCACTCTCTGACTGCTGTTCCAGTAATAATGTTTGGCTAAATTTAGCACGCGCCCTAGCAGCTGATAGGCGCGACAGGTTCACTACAAATGAGAATACAAGAATTAGCACACTCGCAAGAATTCCTACGATTAGTGCCGCTGATAAAGTAACAGAACGCGCCCCGCCGCCAGACGCATCAAGGACGATTATCTGATATTTCAATGCACGCCTCTACTCATCTATCTTTCTCAACATCATTACTTTTGTCAACTCCGTCAACCCTGTCAATATTATCAAATACACCCGCCCGTTTCATAAACATATATGCGCTCTTAACGCCTGATGCAACGCCTATTAGCAGGAAAAATACTGTGCAGTATGGTTTTGTGCCTATTTTGCCATCTAGCCAATAACCAAATAATGAACTGATGACTATGCTGACAACCAGCACTATACCTATGCTAGACACGGGAAGCACACGTCTGAAAAAGTCGCCCGTCTTTTTGTCTTTAAGCATTATTTATCCTTACCATTTAATATAAGTGGAAACCTACGCCCACATAAGTTGCTTTGTTGCTGAAAAACTGCCCCGCATAGTGGTAGCCAGTGTAACCCTCTAACGTCAGCCATACATTATCAAACGTTTCTACGCCTAGCATTAGTGAGCCACTTGGCGCATAGTCAGATGGATTGGAGCCTTTTACATCTAACGCCACCAAGAAGTTCGGGCTACTAGTGAACTTCTTTTGTGTCTTCACTTCAAAACCAGCATGATATTGCCAGTGACCCAGTGCGCCCGGTACATGTAAGCCATAAACATACCAGCCACCACCGAAGTATGGTCTGAACATGCCTAATGAGTCAATGGATACGATTGCTTCTAGCATTTCGTAGCTAACATTTATGCGCTCATCTTCAGGTATGTTGTTGTTAAGGACGTATTCATCGCCTAAATGCGTGCTTTCATGGAACCCGCGAAACAGCAACGACCAGCTTGAGAAGCTGAACCCTGTGTAGAACCCAGCCATAAAGTCGCTGTTTATTAGGTCGTCTGATATCGTGTCCATATCAAACACAGCCGATACACGTACTTGTAAGCCAGCGTCAAGGTAGGCAGGACGCCATCTCGTCACTTTCAGTAGTGAATACGTGCCACCTATGTCAGCTTGAACGCCGTTGTGGAAATATTCCGTCTCCTCGTAGGTGTACCAGTGGTAGCCCGCATGTACTTTCGGATATTTGGGGTCAGCAATCAGAGGGTCAAACAGTGGCTTACGCGGACTAGTCCACATAGCGTTCAGGCGAGAAAGTTCTTCATTTGGCACGTAGGCTATCCTATCAGCATCTATCCCTTGAATTTTAGTCAAATCAGCTAGAACTTCCTCGTTATGCTGGTCAGTTTCCAGCTCAAGTGGCAGGAATAGTTTACCGTCTCGCACTACAGAGTAGCCATCAGGGTTAAACTCCCCTTTTATAACGGTTGTTGTGGCACCTGACAAGTATTGGTCGTAGTCGTGACTATTGACGTTAAATGTAAAAAACAGCATTGCTAGCAGGACACCTTCCATTATATTCACCTCATTAAAAAGATATGTATATAATAGCGGTCTATCAGTATTTTGCAATATTTATCTTGTCAGCTGTCAGAAAATCCTTTATGATTGCGAATAGCCTGTATCTTTAAGGAGTATTTTAGAACACACTATGAAACGAATTAAACAAGCTATAAAATTCACATTGGTATTGCTTTTGCTACCTGTGTCTGGCGTTGGCTGCGCTAACCCGAACAACGTGATGTTGGGGGAATACCAGAGCCAAATCTCTACGTATGGCGGTCGGTCTGATGGGCAGGGTGGCTTAAAGCATTTAGCTGGTGCTGCTTGGGAGGACGAAGACTTTTGGATGGTTCAACTACAGTATAGCCAGCCTGACACGTTCTTCCGCGTCCCGTCTAGGCGCAATGTTGAGCTTATGCAGTGGTTTGGGTTTGGCATGACTGACAATGGTACTGATAGCATGTCATCATACGACCAGCAGTTAATTGGACTGTCGCTTGATATGCAGCTTATAACAATTGGGCGTTTTTATTATGGACTGGGTGGCGGTGTTTATGTAGGACAGCGTATGACTGCCAGAAACGGTTCTCGTATGACATTTGGCGCAAAGATGTTTATGGGCTATCGGTGGGGCAAGTTCGCTATTGAATTAAATACAAGACACTTCTCCAATGGCGATGTGGAACAGCCTAACCATGGACAGAACTTTGAAGGATTTACACTACTATATACCTATTAGGAGCGGAATATGAAACTACGGATATTTAGCATACTGATATTTATGTTCACGTTATTTAGTGGCACTGCGATAGCAGCAAACGATGACCAGTATTTGAGCGGTTATGCGACTGCCCTGTTGAAAGGGAAGTACGGACTGGATACTAGCGTGCAAGTGCGCGGCAGGGAGCTGTTTATCCCGCAGAGCGTGCGAAACGATAGCCAGTATGATGCTATAATAGATGAATTATCACAGCTGAAAGGGATAGACACTATCAAGGTCGTCAGCGATGAGGAGCTTGCACGTATCGGCACCAAGTGGCGTAGATTCAGAGAACCATTGTTTAGACCGTTGGTGGCAGACCCTAAATGGCCTAAATTTCACGTAGCCTACCATAATTACTCTTACGAGAAAGAAGGTGCTGTGTTTAATAAGGGCATGGAAGGTGATATTGGCGGCACGTTTTCACTAATCAGGACGGGTGCTGGTGATTATACCTACACTGAAGTTGGTTTGCAGGGGCGTGTAAATTTATTTATGGATTTGTATAAGGATTCCACCACAAGCTCCACTACAACGCTTATCAACAGCGACTACATGGTAGGTATTCCGCTCACATTTGCTTTTCCAGGGTTCACTATTATAACGCGCTTTTTCCACGAGAGCACGCACGTGGGCGATGAATATTTGTTGCGAAAAGAAGCCGAAGAAGACGCGGGCGGTGCTCACTTTAAGCGTGTTAATCTCAGCTATGAGATGTTAGAGGTGCTGGCTGCCGTAGAACCTAATAGCTGGTTTAGGATATATGCCGGTGGCGGGTTTATGCCTGACCATGCACCTAGGGATTATGAGTATTGGATGTGGCATGCTGGGATGGATATGTATATCAAGTCAGAGTATTCACAAGCTCCAAGTATAATAGTTGGTTTAGATGTAAAAGGTTTTCAGACCACCGACTTTACCCCATCCTATTCATTTACGGTGGGCATAGAAACGTTTGAAAATACATTCCTTACATTTGAGGCTTACACGGGCTATTCGCAGTTGGGACAGTTCTATGAAAACAAGGTTACCTATTACGGCATAGGCTTCCATCTATATTAGGATGCAATTATGACCATATTTGAGCGTGCCAAGCTGGTTATTCCGGGCGGGGTCAACAGCCCTGTCCGCGCTTTCGGCTCTGTCGGAGGTGAGCCGTATTTTGTAGAGCGGGCGGATGGTGCCTACATTTATGCGGACGGCAAACGGTATATAGACTACGTGTCCAGCTGGGGTCCTATGATACTAGGGCATAATGAACCTAGCATTAACGCTGCACTGAAAGCTGCAGTTGATAGGGGCGTTAGCTATGGCGCACCGACTCTTTTAGAGGTAGAGTTAGCGGAGTTAACCTGTGAAATGCTACCATCAGTTGATATGGTACGTATGGTTAGCTCAGGCACTGAGGCGGTGATGAGTGCCATTCGTGTTGCACGGGGATTCACCGGACGAAATTTAATTGTAAAGTTTGAAGGTTGCTATCACGGGCATTCAGATAGCTTGCTCGTCAAGGGTGGTAGCGGAATGCTCACACTGGCACAGCCGTCTAGTCTGGGCGTGCCTGCGGACATTACAAAAAATACATTAGTAGCAGATTATAACGATATAGCCTCTGTTGAGGCACTATTCAATAAATATAGCGGGCAGATAGCCTGTCTTATCGTAGAACCTGTTGCCGCCAATATGGGCGTGGTGCTACCGAAAGAGGGCTTTTTGCAAGCGTTGCGCGATTTAACAACTAGAGAGGGTGCGCTGTTAATATTTGACGAGGTTATTACAGGCTTTAGGCTATCAGCAGGCGGGGCACAGGAATATTACAACGTAATGCCTGATTTAACTACTCTTGGCAAGATAATAGGTGGCGGGCTACCAGTGGGAGCTTATGGTGGCAGGCGGGATATAATGGAGCTGGTGTCGCCATCTGGGGCGGTCTATCAAGCGGGCACACTATCGGGCAATCCGCTGGCTATGACCGCAGGGCTTGCTACGCTTAAAAAGTTGCAAGAGCCTAATTTTTATGAGAAATTGAATAAGAAAGCAACGATTTTGTGGGCGGGGTTTGCGGATAATTTGAAGAAACTGGGCAAAAACTATGCCTTTAATGCGGTAGGTTCGCTTGCTTGCCTATTTTTCACTGATAAAAGAGTAGATAGCTTTAAGTCTGCTATGACAAGTGATACAAAGCTATATGCAAAATACTTTCACGGAATGTTAGAGCGCGGCATTGCGCTAGCCCCAGCACAGTTTGAAGCTATGTTCGCATGTGCGGCACTGAGTGATACTGCTCTTGATACTACCATAAAGGCACATTACGAAGTGGTAAGGGGGCTATAGCTTTGAGTAGTGTCAATACTAACCTGTGGGATAGCGTGCTAGCCGCCATATCAAAAGAGGTTGATGTTAAATATGTTGATAGGTGGTTGCGCCCCATCAAGCTGGTGGAAGCCTCTTGCGATAAGATAACGCTGTCTGCTCCAAATCATTTTGTTAAAGTATTCGTTGAGCAAAACTATCTTGTTAAAATCAAGCAAATCTTGAAAAAATTTGCCGTTGACGCTGAACTAATCTTTATAGAGGACAAATCGGCTGGGGAGAAGACATTTGAACAAACCTCCCCTGTCAAGTCGCTTAAAGGGAATGTGTCGGGCAAGCTACCTGCCTCTAACACATGGGTAGGCTCGCTATATAATGCTTTTACGTTTGACAACTTTGTCTCTGGCGACAGCAATATGGCGGCATACAGGGCGGCAGAGACGGTATCTGCGGGCAATTTGAGCGTCTATAATCCGCTGTTTATCTATGGCGATACGGGGTTGGGCAAGACACATCTGATGCATGCCGTGTCTAATAAGTTACAAGAGCGATTCCCCAAAATGCGCGTGCTATATGTAGAGGCGAATGAGTTTGTGCGTGAGGTATCTAATGCGATGAGAGTAGAGAAAGGGCAAGTCCAAGATAACGTTGATAAGCTGCGTGAAAAATATCGTTCGGCAGACCTACTACTCTTTGATGACATACAATTTTTGAAAGATAAGGCTAAAAGCCTTGAGATGTTTTTCTATGTATTTAATGATTTACAGCTTGGAGAGAGGCAAATTATTATCACGTCCGATGAATCCCCGCATGCTATCAATATGGATAAACGTATGCGTAGCAGGTTTGCCAGCGGATTTCAGGCGGAAATTATGTCCCCTAGTGCCGATGAACGCGTGGCAATACTTGCACAAAAAGCTGATGAACTAGGATTAAAGATAAATAACGATTTATTGGTGTTTTTAGCAGATAATTTAGCGGCTACTAATGGACGAGAACTGATTGGAGCGTTGAAACAGCTGGAATTGCATGCGTCCTTTGAGGGGGAGACACTGTCAATAGAATTTGCCGAGCGAGTATTGGCTAAAAACTTGAAACAGACAGGTATTATCGTTAGTCCAGAGAAAATGATAATGGCTGTGTCTGATGCATTTAGCGTAAAAGTGCAAGATTTATCGTCTGACAAGCGGACACAGGCTATAGTGGTTCCGCGCGGGGTGGCGATGTATCTAATGCGTGTTCGGCTAGGAATGTCGTTAAAGGAGGTTGGGGCACACTTTGGCGGGCGTGACCATACCACTGTGATGCATTCCGTTGAAAAAATAACTAAAAGATTAGAAACTGACGATGTGCTAAAAAATGTCATAGCAAATATAGAAAAGCGAGTGCATAGCAATGCTTAAAGTGGGCATAGGTTTTGATGCACACGCATTTGCCACTGCTAGCAATAGCGGTGATAAGTTAATTTTAGGCGGGGTGGCGGTGCCTTATATCCGTTCCCTTGTAGCGCATAGTGATGGCGATGTTGTGGTGCATGCGGTGATAGACTCCCTCGCTGGCGTGTGTCTAGGCAAAGACATAGGGCAGTTATTCCCTGATAGCGATGTTAAGTATAAAGGTGCGGATAGTATAAAACTATTAGAGGAAGTGGTTAGTCTAGTCAATAAAGAGGGCTACAAGGTATCTAATACCGATGTAGTTATTATAGCGCAAGAGCCAAAGATGTCGCCACACGTATCTGCCATGTGTGAACGGCTAGCCCATGCGCTGAATGTAGAGTTATCCAGCGTGAGCGTAAAGGCAACTACTACTGAATATTTAGGTTTTACTGGGCGCAAAGAGGGGATAGCGGCGGTGGCAGTGAGTATGGTGGAAAAAGTAGTCTTTTATTCGTAGTCTCAACACTACGCTAAATGTTTAGTGTAGTGTTTTTTTGTATTTACACTACACAAACTAATTTGTATAGTGTATAATCTATTCTATGTCATTGAAATCATTTATCCCTCATGCGTTGCCGATAACCAGCCTTGACTGGGAGAAACTGGCGATTCCAATCGGGAGAGCTAACGCATCTGTATCGCTCTACAATGGGCTTTTGCGGTCTATACCAAACCCGCACATATTGCTGTCCCCGATGACCACGCAAGAGGCGGTTTTGTCCTCCCGTATAGAGGGTACACAAGCTTCGCTCAGCGATGTATTCAAATTTGAGGCGGGCGAGTCTTACTCGCAAGAGGAAGATAGAGATATACGTGAGATTATGAACTATCGCAAAACCCTCTTTGGGGCAGAAGAATTGCTTGAGAAAACTCCTGTAATCCACCTAAATATGCTGAAAGAACTGCATACAATATTGCTCTCTGGCGTGCGTGGAGCAAACAAGGCACGTGGCGAATTTAGGAAAGTTCAGAACTTCATAGGTGCTTATGGAGCAACTATTGAACAGGCTTTATATATTCCGCCATCGCCAGATAAGGTGTTGCCAGCGTTAGACGCTTGGGAAAAATACATTAACAGCGAGCAGCAGGAAGTCTTTATCCAGCTAGCGGTGTTGCATGCTCAGTTTGAGATTATCCACCCATTCTTGGATGGCAATGGACGGTTAGGACGTATTCTCATCCCCTTGTTTCTGTATCAAACGGGAATATTAACGAAACCTGTATTTTACCTCAGTCAATACTTTGAGGAACACCGTGATACATATTATCAAAAACTACGCGGCATCACTCAAAATAATGACTGGCAAGGGTGGGTCTTATTCTTTTTGAACGCCGTTATAGAGCAGGCAAACATCAACACAATAAAGGTAGAAGCTATCTTAAACCTCTATAAGAAAACAAGGGAACAACTTGTGGCTTTAACCAATTCTAGCTATGCTATAAAAACGCTGGACGCACTATTTTTCAAGCCAATCATCAGCTCAAAGGAAATTATGCTGAAAATAGAGGGCACGTATAAAAGCACCGTGCTTGATATTCTCAGAAAGTTAGAAACCGCAGGAATCATTACGACAATCAAAAAAGGGAGCGGTCGTGCCGCAAGTGTTTACGCTTTCCCTGAACTGATAAACTTAACAGAGGGGAGAGAAATACACGTCAATGAATAAGTTCCCGTGCGCATAGCTATCTAACGTAAGCGTAAAGGCAACTACAACGGAGTATCTAGGTTTCACTGGGCGCAAAGAGGGGATAGCGGCGGTGGTAGTGAGTGTGGTGGAAAAAGTAAGGTAAAAGCACAAACTCATTATACATATTACTAACACGACTAATCCTATTGGAAGTATGAAATTAAGGCATTGTAGGCTATCTAGTAGCCAAATAAAAAGTTTGTTTAACTTTTTTATATCAGGTGCTACAGCTAGAACTGCTGCTGAGCTTTCTAGTGTCAACAGAAATACAGCTATCAAGTTTTATGATAAGTTGCGTCAAATAATCTGTTACAACATTGAGAAAGACTCTCCGTTTTTGTGTGGCGAAATTGAGGTTGACGAGAGTTATTTTGGTGGTGTCAGAAAAGGCAGGCGAGGACGAGGGGCAGCGGGTAAGACGGCTGTTTTTGGTTTGTTAGAGAGGGGTGGCAAGGTTTATTCACAAGTAGTAGACGATACAAAAGCTCAAACTTCGTTGCCTATTATACGGGGTAAAGTCAAACCTGATAGTATCGTTTATAGTGATTATTATCGCAGTTATAATGCGTTAGATGTATCAGAGTTTAAGCATTATAGGATTAACCACAGCAAGGAGTTTGCGAGGGAACACAACCATATAAATGGGATAGAGAACTTTTGGAATCAGGCTAAGAGGCAGATGCGGAAGTTTAACGGGATACAGAAAGACAAGTTTAACTTGTTTCTAAAGGAGTGTGAGTTTAGGTTTAATTATGGAA
>NZ_BAAIHG010000028.1:0-15417 GCF_054655775.1 Candidatus Termitispirillum reticulitermitis
TCTGCCAATTCCATCACTTCGGCTTAAATATTAGATTTTGCTGCTCACTCACTGCACGGCTCAATACCTGTTTAGCTAAATATTCTGACACATAGTTGCCGTCCATCTCTATCGTTTCAGAATATTTAGCTAAACAGGTATTGAGCCGTGCAGTGAGTGAGCAGCAAAATCTAATATTTAAGCCGAAGTGATGGAATTGGCAGACATGTATGATTCAGGTTCATATGCTCTAAACAGGCGTGGGGGTTCAACTCCCCCCTTCGGCACTTATAGGCGTTTCAGACTATCCTCTTCTCAAAAGTTGGAGTTGCCGTAACCTTGTATTCTATAACAAACCCCCAAGTTCTTTACAAGCCTGTCTATCGTGCTATTCTTAATAATAGCAGAGCATAGCTCCCTATCCGACCGTAAGCTTCTGAAAAGTTTTTAATGCCGTTGCGCTACCCATAAAACACCTCCATAATGACATAAAAATACCCCTATATATCCTATATACAGAGGGCAAGGTTTTTTAGATTGGGTTGGGTTTTATTCTCGTCCGTTGTTTCTGCTTTTGCTGGCTCTTGCTTGTTGTTTCTCGCTCTCTAGTCGCTGGTCTGCTAGGGTGTTCTGTGATGTTTCAATAAGGGTTCGCTCTGCGCCCCGTTCAACGATTTGCTTTAGGCTGTTTATTTCCAGTTTCACGGGAGTGCTGTTTTTATTGATTTTGTCCCTATTGTAAGGGTCTAGGTCTTCCCGTTCCCGCATAGTCTCTAATATTTTGTTTGCGTCTGCGATGTGCCTTGTTCTTTCCTCTTGTGTTAGAGGTTTTAACTGCTCTGTCCTTACAACGTCTGTTGCCTTGTCAATGTGTGCCTGTGGGTCGTCCCTAGTGCAAGAATAAATAAGTTTGTTGTTTTTATAGGTTCTATCGTATATCTCTATCTTATCAAAACACTTCTCTTTCAATAAAACAGGCAAAGTTTCTAACATACCACTAACGGCTACATCGTGCGTTTCCTTTGTTACGTAGCGGGCGCACTCCCCGCTCGCAAGCTGTCCCTCAAAACGTCTGTGAATGTTTAACCCACTAATTATAGGACTTTGGGCTATTATTTTTACTACTACTTTATAACCTGCCGCCCTTGCTTGCCTTAACTTCTCTAAATGGCTCTCATTTCTTAACGTTCCCTCTGTTATGATATTATAGCCGTTTGCCCCCGCCTCTTTTATTAGTCGCTCGTTCCATATACCCACATCCTCGTGTGTATATTTGCTAGCGTCTCTGCCCTGTTCTTTGTATGCACGTTCATAGTGAGGGTGGTATGCTCTGAAGTTGTCGGCATCCGCTAATACGAAGTTATTGCCACTTTGTTTAATCTCGTCCCCTGTCATTTTAGAGACGTTGGTTTTACCTGCACCCGGTTGTCCAGCAAGGACAACGAATAGCGGTTGTTCGCCATTGAGCGGACGTGTTCTGCCTGATAGTTCGGGACGTATTTTCTTGTTATATACCTCGTCTAGTTCCTCTTTGGACAGCTTATATGAGGTTTCTTGCATATAATTCGTCTCTCCTTGCTGGCAATACGTTAATAATATACTTCTCTACTTCGGGGTCGTATTGCGTGTCCCGCAATATGCGGTATTTCTCCATTTCCTTATCTAACCTTTCTGCCTCTTGTAAATTGCCCCTTTTTTCCTCCGCCATACTCACACGTGCCGTAACGCCCAGCAAAGTCGTTATAATACTTCTAGCCACTTCTGCGTCTAAATACGCCTCTGCGTTTAGGTCTGCCTCTGTCTTTGTGGTTTCGTTTTTCACTGGTTCTACATAGTCGTTGTCGTCCAGTGCTAGTGCCGTGTTTCCGATAGCTCTATTACTCATAAATCACCTCGTTTCTTATTCTACAACAACAGCTTTATATAGTCAATCAGTTTTCAGTTATTTTATGCTTTTTTTAGTTGTTTTTCTTTTTTGAAGTGCGCATTTTTAGTTGACGCTTGCGCTTGCAACAGAAAAGCCCCCTTTCGGGGGCTAGTCTGTATGCTTAAAGAGAAAGAACCTTCATTTCTAAACGTTCCCTCTGTTATGATATTATAGCCATTCTCCATCGCCTCTTTTATTAGCCTATTGTTCCATATACCTGCATCCTCGTGATTATATTTGCTAGCGTCTCTACCCTGTTCCTTGTATGCACGTTCATAGTTAGGGTGGAATTCTCTAAAGTTGTCAAGGTCTGCTAATACGAAGTTATTCCCACTTCGTTTAATCTCGTCCCCTGTCCTTTCGGAGACGTTGGTTTTACCTGCGCCCGGTTGTCCAGCAAGGACAACATATAGCGGTTGTTCGCCATTGAGCGGACGTGTTCTGCCTACTAAAAATCTAAGACGTATCTTGTTATATACCCTGTCTAGTTCCTCTTTGGAGAGCTTATATTCTTTTTGCATATTCTCTATACCTTTCCACTAATACAGTGTTGATATACTTCTTGACTTCGGGGTCGTAGGTTGTTTCTAACAACCTTTGGTATTCCATTCCCTCTTTTGCTAGCCTTTCCGCCTCTTGTAAATCGCCCCTGTCCTCTGCCGCCATTTCCAAACGTGCTGTAATGCCTAGCATACCCGTTATATTACTTCTAGCCCTTTCTGCGTCTAAATACGCCTCTGCGTTTAGGTCTGCCTCTGTCTTTGTGGTTTCGTTTTTCACTGGTTCTACATAGTCGTTGTTGTCCAGTGCTAGTGCCGTGTTTCCGATAGCTCTATTACTCATAAATCACCTCGTCCCGTATTATACCATATCCCTACTTATAGCGTCAACAATATTTTAGCCGTTTCCGGTTTGCCATTATGCACTATTTCCTCTAATTCCTGCTCCATTTCGCCAGTATAGAGCAGGTTGGCAATTAGGACACTACAGTATTCTTATGACTGAACGCTATCTAGCAAGCACTCGTGAGCGTTTTCACTCTGTCTGATATGAGGACAAAAAATGAGTCGGGCGAGTGTGAACAAAAAAATTGACTTGCTCTCTGTAAAGTTATAAACTTGAGTCAGTTTTATCTGGAGGGTACGTCTATGCCGTTCACATACTTCCCAGTTTCAATTACCGCCACTGAGCAGGGCGAACTCGCCGATGCCGCACGGCGGTGTAGGCATGCTATTATCACCATGACAACCCTTGCCGCTAGCGGACACCCTGGCGGCTCTATGAGCAGCATTGACGTGCTACTAACCCTATACAAATACGCTAATATTAACCATGCTAATTCTCAAAGTCCCGACAGAGACAAAATATTCGTATCTATTGGTCATATCTCCCCTGCCGTATATTCAACACTCGCTATAAACAATTTCTTCCCGCTAGATGATGTTATCTCAACATTCCGCCTTGCTGGTAGCTCATATCAAGGGCATATAGAAAGGTATCTGCCGGGAGTGGAGTGGACTACTGGTAATCTTGGGCAGGGGTTAGCCGCTGCATGTGGCGCAGCTGTGGCTGATAGGATTAAGAATGTTGAAAGCTCAATATACGTGCTAATGGGTGATGGCGAACAGCAGAAAGGACAGATTTCAGAGGCAATTCGCTTTGCAGCGAAGTTCAAGCTCAATAATATTACAGCTATTATAGACTACAACGGGCTGCAAATCTCTGGCAGCGTGGGTGAAGTAATGCCCCAAGACCTGATAGCAGAATACCGCGCCGGTGGCTGGGAAGCGTTTGAGTGTGATGGACATAACTATAATGGTATCGTAGCGGCTATCCACAAGGCGCAACAGATAGACAAGCCCGTTATGCTCCTTGCTAATACCACTATGGGGCGCGGGGTCTCATTTATGGAGAACCAAAACAAATATCACGGCGCACCACTCTCAAAGGACGATTATGTTAAAGCAGTGAAAGAGTTAGGTTTTGAATCTGAGCTGGATAAGTATAGCGAATTGAGGGCTAAAGCACAGAAAACTATCCAAGCTGGCGGTGCCACAAACAAGAAAGACTTATCATATAAAGTCAACCTGCATGCAATACCGCAAAAGTTATATGCAACGGATATTAAGACAGACTGTCGCTCAGCTTATGGCGATGCACTTGCAGAGCTGGCAAGAGGAGCAACTGTCGCAGGCGCAACGCCGATAGCTGTGTTTGATTGCGACCTCGCTAGCTCTGTCAAAACGGCTAATGTAGCAAAGAACTTCCCGAATAATTTCTTCCAATGCGGTATCAGCGAACACCATGCAGCGGCTATGGCGGGCGCAGTCAGTGCTTATGGTGTTATTCCATTTTTCTCTACATTTACGATGTTCGCTGTAGATGAAGTCTACAACCAGCTACGTATGAACGATATAAACTGCACTAACCTAAAGGTTGTTTCAACCCATGCAGGGGTGGACGTCGGCGAAGATGGACTCACGCACCAATGCGTTGATTATCTAGGTTTAATGCGCAATATATTCGGTTTCAAGGTGCTGGCGCCTGCTGACCCTAACCAAACCTATCGCCTTATAGACCACGTAACGCGCCAGTTCGGCAACTACCACGTGGTAATGGGGCGTTCAGCACTACCCATTATCACAGACGATAGCGGAAAACCATACTATGATGATAATTATAAGTTCAAGTATAGCGCATTAGAGCTTATTCGCAAGGGACAACTGCCACTGGTAGCATTCGGCGGTATGCTATACAGGGCATTAGAGGCAAGGGAGCTGGTCGGCGAGGATAAGATTGCCGTCTATAACGCGCCCACACCCGCTTATATCAATAGAGATGAGATTTTAGCTCTGGCAGATGCGGGCATTATATTTACTTATGAAGACCACTACTATAAAACTGGGCTTTATGCGACTATCTGCGAGGTGCTTGCAAGTGCTGGCAAGCGTTGCAATGTTGTGCCATTCGGGATAGAGGGCTACTCCTATTCCGGCAAGCCTGATGACCTATTAAAGCTGATGGGGCTGGACTCTGAAAGCGTTGCCAATAAAATCAAGGGGCATCTGTGATAGCTTACGGCAGAAACACCGTCCTAGAGGCTGTCAAATGCGGGCTAGCCAGTCACATATACATTAAAAAAGGTGCTAATCTATACGATGCCACCTTTAACTTGCCTGTTAGTGTAGTGGGAAAAGAGGAGTTTGACGGACGTTTCGGCAGAGAAGCGCAGGGGCTTGCGGCTGAAGTGACCGACATAGCGACAATAAGCCTAGACTCAGCATCCATTGCTCTGAAAGAAGAACGCGGAATTGTGGTGCTAGATAGAATCCAAGACCCGCACAACTATGGGGCGATTATCCGCTCATCTCACTGCTTTGGATTAAACTACGTTGCTGTGCCGCGCTATAATCAGGCGCACATTACAGGTGCAGTATGCAAAGCTAGTGCAGGAGCTATCTTTTATACAAAGGTTATAGAAGAAACCAACCTATCAGTGCTATGCACACGTCTAAAGAAACTTGGTTTCAAGGTAATAGCCTGTGATATGGATGGCGAGCTGACATTAAGAGAGGTCCGTGCACAAAAACACGATAAAATAGCGTTAGTGCTGGGGGCGGAAGGGCATGGTGTCCGTGAAAGTCTGCGTGAGGCTACCGACTGCATAGCGCGCATAGAGATGGCAAGCGGGTTTGACTCGCTAAATGTGGCACAGAGTGCATCTATCGCCCTATACGAACTATTTAGCTAACAATATGAAGTTTGCTCGTCTTATGGGGGTAAGTTCACTTTAATCAACCTCTGCGATTAGTGCCAGTTCCGAAAATATAGAGCACGGGTCGCCCTTAAATAGGCGAAATTTATAGCCTAATTCCCAGCTTTCAATCAATGGTTTTATGAATAGCAAGTCGTTAGCGTTTAGGCATTAACCATATCAAACGTTTGCATCTCAGCATAGAGTCTATTGGCATATTTAATTTCGCCATCCCACACGGTGGTATAGTCAGAGTTCCTGCTGTGTTCCGCACGAATGAGACGTTTTATATCGCCGACATGGAAACTAATATCATCAATGCGGCGAAAACTCGGACTAAGCCAGCGTAAAAGTCCTTTACGCATAGCAAACGTCCGAAAGGTGCGCTACTACTGCATCTGCGGGGGGGGGGGGGGGGGGGGGTGGAAATGCCTGTTATTATTATGTTTTCTAGCTTCATAGACGCTCCTTACAAGGTAAATGAGTATTGTATATGATTGTTGATAGATTGTCAAATTCCTGCAAACATTATTTACATTAGTTCAAACACCTTTTCACCTGCCGCAATAGACGACTTCAGCTTTATGATAGGCTTATGCAGTAGCTTGTTGGTATATGCGACTAGCAAGTTCCTAACGCTTGCAATGTCGTCGTGATTAGTTATTTTGTTTATACGACAGTATGTTTGCAGGGATTTTTCGGCAAGCTCATCGGCGTATTCTCGTAGCTTCTTGATGACGGGGGCGGCGGCAATAGCATTCAGTTGCTGTTCAAACTGCTCATAGGCACTGGCTATCATAGCCATCGCCTTTTTCGCCTCCCCCTCACGTAATATTCTATTAGTATCAACCACTTGCGCTAGGTCGTCCATGTCATAAACGTATACATTATCAAGTTCATCCACATCAGCTGCTATATCGCGCGGAACAGCGATGTCTATAAAGAACATCGGGGCATGTTTGCGCTGCTCCATAGCGGCAGCCACCATATCTTTATTCACAATTGCTATATGCGAACCCGTTGAGCTGATAGTAATATCCACACTAGGCAGGATTTTTGCAAACCCAGCAAACTCTATCGCCATACCATGAACCTTACCATGCACTTTACGTGCAAGTTCGCAAGCCTTGCTATAAGTGCGGTTTGTAATGATAATTTCACCGATGTTAGCACTGGCAAGGTAGCCTGCCACCAGCTCACACATTTCGCCGGCACCTATTATAAGAGCACGCTTATTCGCCAATGAACCGAATATCTTCTTGGCTAAGTCCACAGCGGCGTAGCTCACAGAGACAGCGTTTTCTGATATTGCAGTGTAGGTGCGGATGCGCTTTGCCGTTCTAAACACAAAATCTCTCAGCCTGCCGAGATGCACACCAAGCCCGTTATATCTGTGGCTACTGATGAATGCATCCTTAACTTGCCCCAATATCTGTGGCTCTCCCACCACCAAACTATCTACACTAGATGCAACAGCAGCCAAATGCTTGACAGCATCGGCATCCGAAAACAAATACGAATATTTGCTGATAATTTGCCCATCCAGTCCGCATAGCTCTGATACCGCTGCCAGCAAAGCATTAGTATCCAGTTCGTCTGTGCAAACGTAATATTCCACCCTATTGCAAGTTGATAATATCAAAGCCTCAGAAAAGCATGGCATTGATAGCAGATGAGCATAAGCCCCTGCGAGCTTGTCATCAGGCACAGCAAACCTCTCACGGACTGCAATGGGTGCAGTGTTGTGATTAAGCCCTAGCATAGAAAAGTGCATGTGGCTAAACTAGCACAAGTACACTAAACTTTCAACAGCAGTTTGACAAAACAACTGCTCTAGTTCATAATGTTACCACTCTAACAGGAGGGATAGATGCCACCGGGTGAAGATTCATCAGAAAAAACAGAGGAACCCACACCCTTTAAGCTGCGGAAAGCGCAGGAACAGGGGCAGATACCGCAGAGCAGAGAGCTGACGGCAGGGTTATTCCTGTTCACCCTATCGGTGTTTATATATTTCTACTTTCCGATGTTCGTCAAGCAGTCGGGCGAGCTTTTCAGCGTGTTCTTTCAGTTCCCTGCTACACAGATAGAGGCTCAGAATGTAACGCAGCTACTATCAGTAACGCTGTTTATGATGGGCAAGATTCTCCTGCCAATATTTGTTATATTATTTGCGATGGCATTCCTATCAAATGTGCTGATAGTAGGTTTTCGCATATCGTTCAAATCACTGCGGCTAAATTTTGATAAACTGAACTTCTTTGCGCAGCTACCGAAATTTTTTGATGTGAAGCGCAAAGGGATGGAGCTAGTTAAAGCACTTCTCAAAATATCACTGCTAACCATAGTAGGCGTAATGATAATCCGTAGCAGAATGGAAGACCTTATGCGGATGGGGGATGCCGAATGGCGGGACAGTAGCGTCTTTACTGCAAAACTATTACACGAACTGCTGTGGAAGATGTCACTAGCGGTTATGGCAATAGGTTTTATAGATTTTGTCTACCAGAAATGGCAGACACACCAAGACCTGAAAATGACTAAACAAGAGGTAAAGGAAGACTGGAAAATGGCAGAGGGCGACCCGCAAGTAAAGCAACGCATAAAGCAAGCGCAGAAGGATGCGGCGGAGAAACGTGTAGAGCAAGCTAAAAATGCAGATGCCGTGATTAGAAACCCAACCCACTATGCTGTAGCTATAAAATATGATAGAGAAAAAGATAGCCAGACAGGACCTCGCGTAATCGCAAAAGGGGAGGGGTTGCTTGCCTTGCGGCTGATAGACATAGCACAAGAGGCAGGCGTGTATATTCACACAGACAAAGCATTAGCACAGACGCTATTTAAGGCTGTTGACGTGGGCTACAGTATACCCGAAAACCTGTTCAATGCCGTAGCAATAATATTGGGCGAGGCATTCAGACGGCGGGAGCAACGAGGAAAATAGCTTATGGTAGGAATACGAATAAGTTGACTTTCTGCTTGACAAGGAGATAAGCGTAAGTTAGATTATCTTGATTAAATTAAAGGACGGTATTTAACATGGATGTGAAACTGGTAAAACTAGTGACTGGCGAAGTAGTGCTCGGCGATTATGACGAGGTAACACAACAGCTGTGCGAAGTGGTCAATATACAGACTGTTCCATCGGGCAACAATCAATTTCAACTTGCGCTTATCCCATACGGCTACCCTTATGAGCCTACATTTGTAGCAAAGATAGAGGAAAAGCATTTCTTATACGTGTATAGCAAATGCCCTGATGAGCTAAAAAATAAGTATCTTGAAATCAAAAGCAATATCAAGATAGCCCCTGCAAGCTCCCTTAATAGTATGGTTGGCGGGGCTGGTAGCGATAGTGGCATAATAGTATAGTTGGTATGACAAGCTGCTCCCGCAGAGTCCATGCCACGACTAGCACTGCAAATATCGTTTATCTGAATGCTATTTTAGATTCCTACGACGGGTTGGGGATAATGCGGACAGTTGATAAGACCGCAGGACGAGTGGTTATATACACTACATCATATTGCGAAAAGACATTGCTTGAGGTGCTCTCCTCGCTGGGGCGGGAGGGTATCTGGGTAGTGGTCAGCGATGTTGACAGTGAGGATATAGTTGAATGAGGATGTAAATGGATTTATTAGTAAGAAACGAATACTTTATATTTGAACTCTCAAAGCATACGGCGAAGAACAATAAGCCCTATCTGCGTATGACGCTTACGGACGAGAAACGCGCCATGACAAATGCCATAATGTTTGATGTGAGCACGCTGAAGTTTGAGCCGAAGAAAGGCGATAAGGTGTCTGTAGTGGCGGAGATGCAGAGCTATAACAGTCAAACTCAGCTGAAGATTAGCGAGATGAGCTTTATATCTGCTGGTGATGGAGCAGCATTTCTGCCTAAGAGCAAGCAAGAGCCTAGCAAAATGTTGGACGAACTGAAGCATCTCGTTGAAAAATACGTGACGGACAAATATCTGCTTGCCCTGCTAGGCAACTTTTTTGACGATAAACAGGTGTTTGATAGGTTTATGAGCCTGCCAGCTGCAAAGAGTGTACACCATGCATATATGCACGGGCTTTTAGAACACACTTTACATGTGGCAAAAAACGTAGCTCGCGTATCGGCTAACTATCCCGATGTGAACGCCAGCATAGCGGTTACCGGTGCGTTGCTCCATGACATCGGCAAGACTATTGAGCTAAGTATGGACAATGGCTTTGAATACACCGATGACGGCAGACTGCTGGGACACGTGGTAATGGGCTACGGGCTGGTAAATAGATATATGGGCGAGATAGAAAACTTCCCCATAGAACTAAAGCAGCAGCTAGGGCATATAATGCTGAGTCACCATGGAGTGCGCGAGTTCGGTTCCCCAGAGTTGCCTAAGACGCCTGAAGCAATGTTAATCCACCAGTTAGACGACTTGGATGCAAAACTTGGCTGTTTTTACGGCGTTTTAGAGAAAGAAAATGTAGCTGACGGTAGCTGGAGTTCGTATCAGAGGTCGCTTGATAGAGAGATATACAAAGCAAAAAAGCTGACAAATAATGAGTAAGATAGCAATGAGGGTTATTGATGTGCTGACGCTAGTCGCTATCCCCATAGCAATGTATTTTGCGTTTATCTACGCACCTGTAGAGGCGCGTATGGGGGTGGTGCAAAAGATATTCTATTTCCACGTTGCTAGTGCATGGGTAGGCTTTTTCGCTCTGTTTGTGACGTTTATAGCAAGCATTGTATTCTTGGCAAGGGGTAGCCGCATTAGTGATGACGTAGCTAACGCATCGGCTGAGATAGGCTTTGTGTTTTGCTTAATTGTGTTATTGACGGGTCCTATCTGGGCAAAACCAACTTGGGGGGTGTGGTGGACGTGGGACGTGCGCCTTACTACCACACTTGTTTTAGTATTTATATACGCCGCTTACCTGTTGCTCAGGAAGTTTATCTATGAACCTGAGCGGCGTGGCAAGTTCTGTGCTGTGGTAGGAATTATAGGCTTTGTTGATGTGCCGCTCGTGTTCTTTTCCATCAGATGGTGGGGAACAATCCACCCAAACGTAGTCCAAAAAGGCGGTGGCGGTTTGCACCCCGATATGCTAACAGCTTTAATTGTATCAGTCCTAGCATTCACACTATTGTATGTATCGCTAATGAATAAACGTGTGCGACTCGCCACCCTTGAGCGTGCAAATTATGAGGACGATAAATAATAATATATTTGAGGTGCGTATGAAGAAGTTAATGACGGCTATACTAGTAGCGATTCTATGCGGAACTGCCGTAGCAGACCAGAACAACACAGGTTGCGGAGTAGGCACGTGGCTATTAAAGCGCAACGATGATACCAAGCTGATGGAAATGCTTATCATTACTACTAATATCAGCACATCATCACAGACAACTGGCATTATAACAGGCATTGAAGGCTGGGGCTGCACCACTGTGCGCTACTGGGCGGCAGCTGATATGGCAGAGTTTGTGCAAGCCAATATGGATAGCCTTATGCGCGACATATCACGCGGTAGCGGGGATACTATCTCATCATTAGCTGTGTATATGAATATTAGTGACGTAGGCTCGTTCGGCAATAAACTGCAACAAAACTTTGCTATGATATTTCCAACGCCCGATGTTGAGTATAGCCATGTAGCTGATACCATCTACGCATTAGGGGCTGTTAGTTAGCACAAAAGCTGACTTACTGGATGGATGGAACGCCCCATTTGAATTCCACTCCTAGTCTGCGGTCGGTTTCGTTGTCGTCAGCCTCCTGAATGCTGTGTGATATTGATATAGACGAGTTTTCGCTGGGATAGTAGATAAACCCTAGACTGTTGGGGGTTGTTAACTCATTAGCAAAGCGCACCTGCACTGAATATCTATTGTTTAGGCGGATGCCTAGCTCTATCCCATTGATTACGCGTTCAACGTCATCGTTTTCACCCACTACATCTTTTGTAAGCATAGTGAGGTTGAGTCTATCGTCTGTAATACTGCGCGATAGCATTGACACCAGTAGCACCGATGCATCTGTTACAACTGGACGAAAGTTGATAGTATCTGCTGTAGACGCTGTGCTGGTCGCACCTGTTGCGTTGTCTGTGTTTGTAGCGATTGCAGTAGTTGTGGTAGCCGCGCTAGAACCAGTCAGAAACGAGTTCAATGTGTTGTTAATTTTGCTTATGCTTGCCTCGTCAGTAGGTATTTGGTTCAAAACAGTAGAAAATTCTGACACTAGCCTGTGAACATCCGCACCCCGTGTGTCTGTGGTAGTCTCATATAGTTGGAATATGGCATAGCCGTCCCCAGCACTTTTATTGACATCTCTTATAGACAGCGTAGGCAATATCACCCAGACGGGTCTATATTTGTAAATACGTTTTTGTCTAGCTGATAGCACAACTTGAATATCGGGGTTGAGCGTTGCACTAACAGGCGGATATACGCCACCCTCATAAGCAGAATAGGCAAATACACTTTGCCCCATAGCGCAGAGCAAAATCAGAACAGATAACTTGCGGAGCATTATAAGGTAAGTGCTTTATTTGCTTCTTCTATATCAGCAGCCATTTTTCTGCGATATTTTACAAGCTCTTCATATAGGGCGATGTCGTTTGTAGCTATGAGTTGGCAGGCGAATAGCGCGGCGTTTTTAGCACCCGCCTTGCCGATAGCCATAACAGCAACGGGTATGCCCCCCGGCATTTGCACCATTGATAGGAGTGCATCAAGCCCCGCAAGGCTGGTAGCGGCGATAGGCACGGCTATGACAGGCACGTTCGTCTCAGCAGCCACCACACCTGCAAGGTGGGCAGCTGCGCCAGCAAAGGCTATAATAGCACTATGTCCTTTATCTTTAGCAGTAGATGCCCATTCTGATGTCTTTTTAGGTGTTCTATGTGCACTAGAGATAATCACATCAGCCTGCACGCCAAAATCATGCAGTAGCTTTATAGCCTCCGTTGCAATCTCAAGGTCTGATTTGCTACCCATGATAATACCAACTGTGTGCTTGCCTAATATGCCCATATCGCTCTATCGCCTCCGCTATATGCTTATATATGTCGGGATGTGGCGGGTTGTTTGTCAAGTCCCTTGTGGTGTTTCACTGCAGACGCTAGTTGCGGATTAGGGACAAGGCACGACTTGTCAAACTCCTGCATAGCCACCTTATCTATTATTCCGCTTTTGTGCAAATCCTCCGCCATATCGTGAACAACAGCAGAAATCTCACTCCTATATGTTTTCATAGCTATACCTCTTATGAACTTGCCTGTTGCCAACAACACCCTAGTACTTAGTTATTATAACATTGGCAAGTTTAGACTGTCAAGTTCTAAATAGTATTAGTGCTTGAATACAGCAAATGCCCTCAACCCGTCTATATCAGCACGATAGCTCATTTCATACCCATATAGTGTTTGCGCTGTTCTGGGGGCAGGTGCTCTATGCTATAGCGCAGCATAGTTCTAGGCATAACTGTTGCATATTTATTTAGGAATGTAATTAGTGATTGTCTGTCCTTTTTGCCGACCTCGCGCATAGCCCAACCTGTCGCCTTGTGCATCAAATCGTGCTTGTGAGTGAGAAAATGCTCTGCCCGTTTAACCGTCAAATCCGTTTCGCCGTATTTATTGAGCTGATAGAAAGTAGCTACCACGCTTATGCGCTCACGCCAGAGCATACCAGAATTGGCATAGTCATTTAACAAGCCACGGTAACAGCCCTTCTGCCCGTTTGTCTCTCTATAGTATCTGCCTAGCACCTTATCCGCCGATAAATCTACCAAGTCCCAGTTATTTATATAGTCCACATTCTCTGCATATAGAGTGCGCATCGCATCGGGTTCTTCGTTCATACGAGCTATTATTATAACGAGTGCCGCAAATCGCACCTCGTGCCAATCGTTCTGAAGTAGCTTTGCTATGCTATTATGGGGCAAGTTGATATAGGGCTTTGCTATCTCACGAGTAGCGGGCACTGTAAGACCGATAAACTTGTCCCCCTCGCCGTAGCCCCCCTTGTGCGTCTGGAAAAACTTGGCATGGTGCGCCATAAGCTGTGCATCGCCTGCAG
Source organism: Candidatus Termitispirillum reticulitermitis (assembly GCF_054655775.1). Lineage (NCBI taxonomy): Bacteria > Pseudomonadati > Deferribacterota > Deferribacteres > Deferribacterales > Termitispirillaceae (SeqCode) > Termitispirillum (SeqCode) > Candidatus Termitispirillum reticulitermitis. Next base: position 13,749 of record NZ_BAAIHG010000028.1, read on the forward strand.
ATTTAAGGGCGTTGATAAGTGATGTATGGTTCATAACGGAGATGATAGCATAAAATATTATTGCATTGTAGCAAAATTATCATTATAATCGCTCCGTTGGAGGTAGTTTTTATGAGAAAAGCTTTGATATTGATAGCGACTGTTGTCCTATCAGGCTGCAGTTTTTATTCTGGACCGGAACGGCTAGTTGCTTTTGACACAGCGGTAGGCAAGGTTGACATGAAAAAGAGTTTCTTCCTAGCATACCCCGAAGACGGCAAGCAACTGACATTTCTTTCAAAGGAAGAGATAAACACAGCTAGTGCGGAAGAAGTTATAGACGCATTTAGTTCAAGGTTTAGCAAAACATTCGGAACATTGGCTACCGGGAAAAAGGGTGCAGGACTTGAAAACTCTTTCAAGGAGGCTCAACTCCGTAAGGACGACTATCTCGTGGCATTTGATATAACGTATTGGAAAGATAGCCCTTATCTCACATGCAACCCACAAAACAACAAGCCGCCTGTAGAGGCTTTACTTGATAAACTTGATGTAACGATTACGGTCTATAATGTTGCAGATGAAACTATTGTGAATAGACAGCGTGTGCAAAGTGAAGGCTGTCCTATAGTTCTGTTAGGCTTTATCCCGTTAGGGGCAAACAGTCCAACTGCTAGATTCCAAAAATCGCTTGATGTGTGGTATAAGAACGTAACTGTTTTTGGTAAATAAAGAGGGGAGGGGGCAACCCCCTCTCTTTTTGGCTAAATATACACCTCTGCCACCCCTGCCAAAATCTTTACACAGCCATTATACCACACTCATAAAGCCTTTGCAAATATTTTGTGCAAATTTGCAGTGGCAGTGCAAATCTGCACAAAATATAATGAAGAATTTTAGTTCTGTTTGATTATGTTTGGGAATTCTTCTATTAAATACAGAGGGATGTCGTGTAGCGAGCCATTGCGCCCATATCGCCCTAGCGATGTGCGGATAGCAAAACGGGGGTTGTAATAGCTCATATATGCTTTCAAGCTCTTGGCTTGCAGGTTCACGCCTGCCTTAGCCTCAATGGGAACAACTTCTCCATCGTGCTGTATAATAAAATCAACCTCAGCAACCCCTTTCTTTTTGTCATTTGCCCAGTAGAATATACGCATATCCAGCGATAGCGACTTCAACTCTTGCAAGACAAATTGCTCCGTCAACGCCCCCTTGAACTGGATAAATAGCTCTGGGTCAGGTTCTGCAAGGTTCTGCAGCGTCAACCCAACCTTTGCAGACAACAAGCCAACATCAAGCATATATAGCTTAAATACATTCGTTCTGTATGCTGATAGTGGCAATAACGGTGTTTCAACCCTGTCAACTTTATGAACCAGTCCAACCTGCCCTAGCCAATAGAGGGCAGACTCAAACTGGCTTGCCCTTGCGCCGTTTTTCATCTCGCGATATACAAAATGTTTATTTTCCTTTGCTAGCTGCTTGGGCAGAGAGTCCCATATTAGGCTAACCTTAGGGATAGACGGCGTGTCAATGTGCTTTGAAAAGTCGCTCTCGTAGTCCTTTAAGATACCAAGCTGAATCTCCCTCACCTCATCGTAGTCTTGATTTTCAGCAAAAGATAGAACGACTTTAGGCATCCCCCCAACAAAATAATATTGTTTAAGCCTAGCAATCAGTTCATTCT